>CAZBZJ010000097.1:0-5257 GCA_964496355.1 uncultured Planctomycetia bacterium
GACATTATCTTCAGGCGCGCTAAGATGGCGTTCTGGTTTTTTTTAGGCAGGATAAAAGTTTCGTGTAAAGTGCCGTCTATGCGATATCTTATTTTCAGCCTGTCTTCTTCAGGTTCAATATGTATATCTGAAGCGCGGCGTTTTAAGGCTTCGGTTATAACTAAATCTACTACTTTAACAATCGGCGGTTTTCTGCTTTCGGTTACGATATCGTATCCGGTTTCTAATTTTTCGGTGTCTAAAAGCGTAGTTTCGTCATCTGTATCTTCTTCGAGAAAGTCCAAAGATTTGTTTTCTTCGACCTTATAAACTTTATCCAGAACATGGGTTATTTGAGATGAAGGCGATAAGACTATATCTATATCGGCTGACAACCTGAACCTTAAATCATCCAATACCAAAACGTCTAAAGGGTCGGATGTAGCCAATGTTATAACATTCCTTATTTTTGATAAAGGAAATACATGATACTTATAGGCTAGTTCTTTAGGAATTATTTCAGCGTTGGTTTTATCTAGCCGGAACCTGCGTAAATCAAAATAAGGTATGCCAAACTCAGCCGAAATAAAAGAATAATATCCTTCTTCGGTCAGGAGACCTTTTTCGCGTAATCTATCCTGAAAATCCTTTACGGATTTAGCCCTTTCGAAAATCCGTTCGACTTCCTTTTTGTTTACGCCTCTGTTCTCTAAAATAAAATCTTTAATCTTTTCTTTTAATGTAGCCATATTTCCTTAAAAATCAGAAGTCAGAAGTCAGATGACAGAAGTCAGATATTATTTTCCTTATGAATATGTCTGCCATTTATTCATAAGCGAATAAAGCATAGCTCCTATTTCATCATACTGACCATCTAATTCTTTATGTTCTTTATTATTAATATACTTACAATCTAAAGCAAATTTAAGCCAACCTCGCGTTTCCTCTGTCGACCCAAGAGAATCATTTAAGTGTCGAATAAATACCTGCTTATATCGCCTTTTCGCATATCCTTCCCTTATATTAATCGCAACCGATCTTGATGCCCTTCTTATCTGATCAGTCAATGAATATGTTTCTTCTTTTGGAAACCACTCAGTCATTGTAAATATATCCATTGCTAGTTTATACGCTTTCTTATAAACTTTTAGATCTTTGACATTCCTGATAGTTGTATCCATTACAACTGTCTTACCACCCCCTACCTTCTAACCTCTGTCTTCTAACTTCTGACTTCTGAACATCGCTACTTTCGTTAATCTTCAGCGGTTACTCTTAATACTTCTTCTATAGAAGTTAGGCCTTTTTTAACTTTCATTCGGCCTGATTGCCTTAAAGTGCGCATGCCTTCTTTAAGAGCTTCTTCTTTTAATGCTGATTCCGGGACTTCTCTTAAAATCATATCTTTCAATTGGGAAGTCAACCTTAAGAATTCGCACAACCCTACCCTGCCTTTGTACCCCGTATTATTACATTTCTTACAGCCGGCAGGTTTATATACTTTATCTTCTTTGGTAAGAAGCATCTCTTTAAGGATGCTGTCGGGGATATCCGCTGCTTCCTTACAGCTTTCACAAAGTTTACGTACTAATCTTTGCGCGATAACTCCCAGTAACGAAGAAGTTATTAAAAAGGGCTCAACTCCCATATTAACAAACCGGGTTACCGACCCGCAGGCTGTTGTTGTATGCACCGTAGACAATACTAAATGCCCGGTTAAAGCTGCTTTAATCGCAATATCTACTGTTTCGAAATCGCGAATTTCGCCTACCATAACTATATCGGGATCCTGCCTTAATATCGACCTCAGAGAAGAAGCAAAAGTCAATCCTACTTCCGGCCTTGCCTGCACCTGGTTTATGCCGCGTAATTCGTATTCAATAGGGTCTTCGACTGTGATTATGTTTTTTTCAGGAGATTCTATATATTTCAGAATTGAATAAAGAGTGGTAGTTTTACCGCAGCCTGTCGGACCGCAGCTCAGTAGCATTCCAAAAGGATTAAGCGAAGTCTCTTTTATATTTTCTGTTGTATCCTGCTCAAATCCTAACACATCTAAATCTAACAGCGCCTGGGATTTATCTAATATACGTAAAGCTATTCTTTCACCCAAGACAGACGGAACGACCGAAACTCTGAAATCGATATTGTTGCGCCCTACCCTCATCCTGAACCTGCCGTCTTGCGGAAGCCTGTGTTCGGCAATATTCAGGTTAGCGACTACTTTAATACGGGAACAAATCAATGAATGCATATACGGAGGCGGGCTATTCCTTTCCTGTAAAACACCGTCTATTCTATACCTTACACGCATCTTCTTTTCCATCCGTTCGATAAAGACATCCGAAGCCTTCTCTTCGATTGCTTTTTTCAAAATAAAATTGGTGGCTTTTACTACCGGGCCTTCTTTAACTTCTTTTAGAACTGTTGTATCTTCTTCTTCCGGCTTTTTTTCTTCGGTGATAAATTCTAGCTTAGCCGAAGTTGCCGTATCCAGAATATTGTCTATCTCCTCTTCGGCTGAATCCTGATAAAATTTATCGATAGAATCGTTGATATCTTTCTCGGAAGCTAAAACCGGATTTATTTCAAATCCGGTAATCCGCTCTAAATCATCTAGGGCGAATATGTTTAGAGGGTCTGCCATAGCTACAGTTAATGTGCCGCCTAATTTTCCTACGGGTACAACTTTATATTTTTTAGCGTGAAAAGGTGGTATGAGATTAACCAGGTTTTCGGATATTTTAAAGCGCGACAGCTCAATAGGCGGGATACCCAAATCTTTAGACATCATAAGAAGAAGGGACTTTTCATCGAGTAAATTTAAACTTACTAAGATCTCGCCTAAACTGCCGCCTTCTTCTTTCTGTTTTTGTAAAGCCTTATCTAAATCTTCTTTCTTTACCAGCTGGCTTTCTGTGAGGGTATTTAAGATTTTTTCTTTTAATCCCATATTTATTCGTATAATTTCCAAGTAATATTGACGATTAAATTTCTAAAGGTCCTAATAATAAAAACTCTTATCTAGCAACGGGTTTTAGGCATTTGCCCCTTTGGTCATTGGGATTTGATTAGGTCAATTAGAAATTAATCATTAGTCATTAAGAAAGTAAGCTCTGATGTACACCGGACACTTTTACTTATAGAACTTATCGATAGCTGAACGGATATCCGATGAAGTAGTAACAAACACCTGGGTTTTGCATTTAGCCATATATTCGATATCTTCAATAGCTCTTACATTTAAAGGGTTTGACATTACAATCGATAATGTATCGCCTATCTTATCGATAGGAATAAGGCAGTATTGAAGCGCTACCTGTTTGGAAACCAGCTTTAACACATCTTTATCAATATCATAGCTCTCCAAAGGGATAAAAGGGAAACCATATTGAAGTGAAAGGATATATACGATATCCTCTTCTTTAGCAAACCCCAGGGATACGATTACTTCACCGATTAAACCGCCTTTTTGATGCTGGGATTCCAGGGCTTTTTCCAATTGTTTATGATCAATAACTCCGCGTTCGATGAGGAGTTCGCCCAGCTTCTTGTTTATTCTTTTCTTGAATTTCTGCATTCTTTAATATTAACTATATTGCCAAGCTATCCAGATAAGTCCCGCCGCACTTTGTATAAAAGATCTTCGGCGGTTGTTCCGTCAATAGGATTCTCTGCTATGGAAACGCCTATATCGACTTTACTGCCAGCCGGCAATACACTTTTAAGTTTAGATAGTATGTTTTTTGATTCTTCTTCCAAAGCGGCCTTTCCCACGCCCGCAGCTATAATACCTATCTCATCTTCCGCTAATCTGCCTATCTCGCCGTAACTTTCAAGGGTATCGGTTAGAACGGACGAAAAACCCTTCATAACTTTTTCAAATGAAAGCACTCCGTAATTATCAACAAATTCTTTTAAGTTTTTGATTTTTATAAATATGAAGCCGCAGGGGCTCTGTGAACTGACAGCAGAATTTATTCTTTCGGTAAGCCGCTTTCTCATAAATTTATCGTTGTACAGGCCGGTTAAAGCATCCTTGGTGTCTAAATCCCTTACTTTTATCTCCATGTCCTTATGTTCAAACAACAGGCTCAGATGTTTGGCAAATAACTCTATACTATCCTTTTCGTCTTCGGAAAAAGCGCTGTTATCGCCATTCTTACCGACACCTAAAATACCTGCCACCCTAGAACCCAGGACTACAGGTGCAAGCAATAAACTGTCTACACCGCAGCCTGCCTTAACAAACTCCTTAAACTTTTTATTAGCCGGCTCGTTGCTGTTACAGATAACCATACGCTGATCCGGCATCATGGGCTTTAAGAACGGCTCTTGCTGTGATATTGTTTCTAAAGTAACCTCTTTATCGGTTTCTAAAGATTCCTTTACAAAATTCTTCCTGCCGTCATCCAGCATAACAAAACATAAATCTATATCTAATATCTTTTTAATCCTTTCTGCAACAAAGCCAAAAATTTCCCTCAAATCCCGGTGATTGGAAACTAAATCGTTTATCTGCATTATAGTAGATAATAAAGCCACTTTTTTACTGACTTCATGGTTGAGTTTTTCAGTGTTTTTACTTACTTCTTTTAGTTCGTCAAACCTCTTTTTAACCCTCAGAGAGATTTTATCAAAAACTTCATCCAAGACTTTGACTTCGTCGCTAGTGCCCGGTTTTTGTTCTATCAACTCTCTTTGCCGGTTGACTTTCTCAACCACCCTGCCTATGGATATGAAAATCTGGATAATAATCACCCAGCCTAAAGCAACATTTATCCCGAGGACAATAAGCACATATACAGGTAGGAACTTATAAGCGAAATAGAATCCGGCTATTAGTAAAGGCAGGATAGATATCAGAAAAAAAGCAACCAGTATTTTTCTAAGAAGTGAGAGATTTTCTAAAGAAATATGTTTCATATGTTAACCAAGCCGCACTCTACCATCCAGGCAGAAAGCCTCTATTCGCCGAAAACCGGATTTTAACCTAGTTAAAATATACTTTATTAATAAAGGAGTGTCAAGCTAAAGAAGAAGTTAGAAGACAGAAATCAGAAGACAGAATACAGAGATCAAAGAAATCTCTAACTTCTAACATCTGACTTCTGACTTCTGAAAGTGATATAGCCGTTACTGTTTCCACCAGACTACGCGCTTGGATTCGACTGCGAAGGGAGTAAAAGGAGGCAAGTTGCTACTATCATTGAAAGCCGTATCATAATCCCAGTTCCGTTGCGGGGCTTTATATATAGGGCTGCAGTAATCCCAGTTG
>CAZBZJ010000098.1:0-5218 GCA_964496355.1 uncultured Planctomycetia bacterium
CCGTAAAGCAATAAACGATTTTACAACTTGCAATTTTATCCAAAAAAGAAGAAACATTGTGTTTATTGGTAAGCCTGGTACGGGCAAAACTCATTTATCGGTAGCCATAGGAATAAAAGCACTTCTTAAAGGATATAAGGTTTTGTTTACCACCGTATCGGAAATGCTGCGAAATTCGAATGCCTCTAAAGCCGATAATAGTTATTACCAAAAAATCAACTGGTATTTGAAGCCGGATTTATTGATTTTAGATGAATTAGGCTTTAAAAAACTCCCCGGATACAGTGCTGATGATTTTTTTGAGGTTATATCCAACAGATATGAACAAGGCTCTGTGATTATAACTACCAATAAAACATTTGAGCAATGGGGAGATATTTTTGCTGATGCAGTTTTAGCTTCAGCAATTTTGGATAGAATTGTTCATTATTCGGATATTGTTAAAATAACGGGGGTTAGCTACAGGGCTAAGAATTTAAAAAAAGGGGGTCGAAGGAAATAATTTTTTTGTTTAGGGTATGGAATTTTCTCTGGCTTTTTTTCTGGAATTTATTCTACCATTGAGGAATCTTAAAAAAGGTCGCTGTCCCCTTTTTCCCCTGTCCCCTTTTTCCCGAATTACAGACGTTTTTAATAAACCTCTGGGTTAAAACATTTTACAAATTAAATGCGGGGGGAGTTAAAAAGAGGACAGCTGGTTTTTTTTGTAAGGTTGACACGAGTGACTATAAATTGTATAATTTAGTCAACACATTGACCAGATTATCATTAATAAGGTTATTAAGATGTACGTCCCTCAAAAACAGTTAGAAAATGTAAAAAAATCAACAGCGCCTAACAAAGCCGTGATTCTTTACGGACCGCGAAGATGCGGTAAGACTACCCTTCTTACCAAATTTGCAGAGAATATAAAAGAAGATTACCTCTTTGTCAGTGGAGAAGATATCACTGTCCAGGATTATTTGGGTAGCGAGTCAATTGAAAAATTAAGAGAATTTGCCGGTAAGAAGAGATTATTAATAATCGATGAAGCTCAGAAAATAAAAAAAATAGGCCTTAATATTAAGCTGATTCTTGACCATATCCCGGATATAAAGGTTATTGCCAGCGGGTCATCTTCTTTTGATTTAGCTAAGCAAATCGGAGAGCCGCTGACGGGGAGAAAAATAACTTTAAGGATGTTTCCTTTATCCCAAATAGAGCTGAATGGTATAGAATCAGCGGTACAGACCAAAGCTTCTTTGGAAACAAGGTTAATATACGGCACTTACCCGGAGGTGGTGATAAATAAAGACAGAAAGGAAAATATCTTTTATATTCGGGAAATAATTAATTCTTACCTCTATAAAGATATTCTAGAACTTGAGGGAATTAAACACTCAGATAAATTAAGCAGGCTTTTACAGTTGTTGGCATTCCAAATAGGCAAGGAGGTATCTTACAATGAGATAGGCCGGCAATTAGGCATGAGTAAAAACACGGTAGATAAATATCTTGATTTGTTAGAAAAAGCCTTTGTTATTTATAAAATTAAAGGGTTTAGCCGTAACCTTAGAAAAGAAATTACCAAGAATCCAAGGTTTTATTTTTATGACCTGGGTATTAGAAATGGCTTAATCAATAACTTTAACACCCTTTCTGTGAGAAATGACGTGGGCATGCTTTGGGAGAATTACATAGTTACGGAAAAAATTAAGAAACAAGAGTATTGCCGTATACCGGCAAATAACTATTTTTGGCGGACTTATGACCAAAAGGAAATAGATTTAGTCGAAGAATATCAAGGCAAGCTATACGGTTATAATGTTAAATGGGCAGAAAAAGAGACTAAATCGCCTAAAGATTGGCATAATAATTATCCTAATGCGGAGTATCATACTATTAATCGGGTGAATTATTTGAAATACATTACTTAGAATTAATCTAAGAAAGGATGATGATGGATAATAACCAGAAGGTGGTTTTTATAGACCGGGGCGGGGTGATTGATAAATTTCCCTAATTCGGCAAGCATGTTTTGAAGAAGTAAGAATCAGAAGCGGGGTTGTTTGTAAAGTTACATCTGAGGTGTGACCTGAAATGTAACTTTACAGCTTAGAATTTTAGAATTTGCGAATAATTCTTGACATTTCTATTGCGAAAGAAAGATTGACAGGAAAGGATAAATAAGGTATACTTTAGTTGAAGTTTAAAGTTTGAAGTTTGAAGTAAGGGGGAATAGGAACAAAAATGCTGGAAAATAAAGAACTTTTAACTATTGGCCAAGTAGCGAAAAGGTTGGGGATTTTACCGTCTCAAGTCAGGTATTACAGTAATTTAGGCCTAATTAAAGAAAACAGCAGAAGCCGGGGAAAATACAGGCTTTATAATAAAAAGGTTTTACAAGATTTAAAGGAAATATTTAGCTTAAAAAAAGAAGGCTATTCTTTAGCCCAAATCAAAGAAATGATTTCTAAGAAACCGGATTTAAAAAAGATATTCAGCCGGTATCCGGTTAAATTTGCTTATCTTTTTGGTTCGCAAGCAAGAGGAGAAACCGGGCCTTTGAGTGACATAGATTTAGCTGTTTTTCTAGACCCTAACTTAGATAAAGATAAGAGGTTTAAAATCCGGATTGAATTAATCAGCAGGCTTTCGCAAATATATAAAAAAGAAGCCGGAGAGGTTGATTTAATAGTTTTAAATGACACTTTTAATCTTTTAGCGTATAATATCATTTTTGATGGCGAAGTCGTTTATAACGCTGATGAAAATATGAGGATTAGGTTTGAAGCAAAAGTTATGAGCTTTTATTTTGACCGGGAATATTATTATAAGCGGCGTGCTCTTTCTACTATTGACAGAATAGCCAAAGAGGGCATATTATGATTGATTATAAACTCATCGCACCGAAACTCGATAGCCTTCAACAATATGTAACTTACCTGAAAAGCTATAAGGGCCGTTCTGTTGCCGAATTAAAAAAAGACTATACTCTGCAAGGAGCTGTACTTCGTTATTTACACCTTGCTATCGAGGCTAGTTTAGATATCGGAGAGATGTTAATTAGCGGCTTAAAATTACGCAAACCCGAAGAAGCGCGCCAGATAATCCTAATTTTGGCAGAGCAGAAGATTATAGCGCAGGAATTCGGCCGCCGCTTTGCGCCTGTGGCCGGTTTACGCAATATCTTAGTCCACGAATATGCCGATATAGATATTGAGAGGATTCACGATTATCTTCATAGAAACCTTTCTGATTTTGATATATTTGCCAGACAAATAGCTCAATTTGTAAAGCGAGAGCAATAGTTATAGGTGTTCGGCCAGTAGCGTTCTGCGGATTGACCGCCAACTGAAAGGGTATTGATTTATGGGCACGAAAATAGTATTTATCGACAGAGACGGAGTCATTAATAAGTTCCCCGGGTTTGGTAAGTATGTATTAAAGAAAGACGAGTTGATGGTCTTTGGCTTTGTTCCGGAGGCTTTAAAAAAACTAAAAGATGCCGGCTTCTTGATCTATGTCATTTCTAACCAGGCTTGTGTGGGAAAAGGCCTTATGTCGGAAGGCGACCTGGAAAGTATAACCAATCACATGTTATCACTTGTAGAGAACGATGAGAAGCTCATTGACGGCGTATATTATTGTATCCGTAAACAGGAAGATAACTCTCCTTACCGCAAGCCGGGTACTGGCTTAATAGAGGAGGTTTTTAAGAAGACGGGGATCGATAAAGATAATGTAAAGCCCCGCCCTTTTTTTATAGGCGACAGTATCCGCGACGTAAAGACCGCTAAAAAGGCACGCCTTAGGAGTATACTGGTTCTTTCCGGTAGAGAGACTATTGATAATAAGAGTTTCTGGGAAACTGAGCCGGATTATATATGTGAGAATTTGCTGGATGCAGTAGAGATAGTCTTAAACAACCGGCCCTGAATATTCGATCCTTAATAATATGGTAATGGATAAAATATGGATAGTGCATATAAAATGCGGTTCCGGCCATACCAAGGCTGCTCAGGCAGTCTGGGATGTATTGAAAGAGGATAGAGACGTCGCCTTGCTGAATCTCACCGATTTCGGTTTATCTTCGTTTAAGTATATATACGAAACCGGGTATGGTTTCTTGATAAAGTATTTTCCTTTAGTATGGTTCTTATTGTATAAACTTTTTTCCAACCGGTTTTTTTGTAATAGCTTACTTTTTCAGCATCTTTTAATTTTCGGTAAATTCATAAGGAAGATTAAGGCCGAAAAACCAGAAGTCGTCATAACTACTCATTTTTTCGCCAGCCAGCTTGTCGCGTATTTAAAAAGAAAAGGGTTTATTAGTTCTAAATTGATTACTATAATTACCGATTTTGGCGTACACCGGTTTTGGGTTAATCGTTCTACCGACTATTATATTACAGCTTCGCAAGAAGCAACCGGACAGCTCCGGAAACAATATGCGATTAATTCCGAAAAAATACATAATTACGGGATTCCTTTGAGACAGCAATTCTATGAACATATAGATTGCAGCTTAAAAGATAAGTACCAAAAACCGGATAATATAACAACCGTCCTTATATTTTCGGGAGGGTTAGGCATAGGCCCTTTTGAATTATTGATAGATAAATTATACAAAAAGTGCGGTATATTAACTATATATGGACGTAATAAAAATATCGGGGCTTATATTCGTAATTTGGAAAGGCCGTTGTATCTTAAAGGTTTCGAATATAAGGAAGAAGTATGGGAATTAATGAGGCTGTCTGATATTGTTGTCACTAAAGCCGGAGGACTTTCGGTTTCCGAATGTATTGCATTAAAGAAACCCATTATATTTATGAGTGCTATTCCCGGCCAGGAATCTTATAATATTAATTTTGTACTGAAGAATAAGCTGGGATTTTATCCCGGTAGTAACCGCCGGCTTCTGGAAACGATCGAGTGGTTGGTAAATAATCCCGATAGGCTTAAAGAGATTGAGAATAATTTCAGTCAATTTGAAGTTCAGAACAGCCCCTTGCTTATCGGGGAGCTTATTGATAGCATAGTATCTAACACGTTCCGAGGGACGAGGGATGAAGGACGAGGGATGAAGGACGAGGGATGAAGGACGAGGGACGATAATCGTCCTAGTGAGAGTAGCGAACGATCTTGCCTCGTCTGTCGTGTATCGGAACAGGGTGATAGCATGATAGCGCAGGTAGCAGTAGAGTTAGAAGTCAACAGAGTATTTGATTATAAT
>CAZBZJ010000099.1:0-5203 GCA_964496355.1 uncultured Planctomycetia bacterium
TATTATTCGCATTCAATTTCTGGCCTACATTATTTATTAAATCCGTAACCGCGCCCATATGAGAAGCTGATATACCGTCTATAGTCACAGAACCGCCTGTAGCCAAAGCAAATATTATAAAAGTGCCGGCTTCTATCCTGTCGGGTATAACAGTATGCTTGAACCCGCCCAATCTTTCTTTTCCTCTAACAATGATCTGGGGCGTACCTTCGCCTTCAATATCAGCACCCATTTTTTTTAATACCCTGGTCAAATCTACAAGTTCCGGTTCACAAGCGGAAAAATCGATAACAGTCGTTCCTTTAGCCCTGGTTGCAGCCATAAGCGTATTCGCGGTTGCTAAAACCGAAGATCCAAAAGGGCCGCCCAAAAAAACATCTCGTCCGCGTAATTGAGAACAATCCGCGCAACAATATCCACCGGCAATTTTAATGTTTGCCCCTAAAGCCCGCAGCCCTTTAATATGCAAATCTACAGGCCTATCGCCTATAACACAGCCTCCGGGTAAAGACACTTTAGCTTTACGGCGTTTAGCTAAAAGCGGCCCCAAAATACAAAATGATGCCCGCATAGTACTGACAAGTTTATAAGGAGCCACATGACTTTTATTATTCCGGGTTTCTATAATTAAAGTCTTATTTTTAAACTGTACTTTTTTTCCCAACCCACGCAAAAGTTGTGCCATTGTATATACATCCGAGAGGCAAGGCGCATTATCTATTGTACAAGGCTCATCGGTAAGAAGCGTAGCTGCCATTATAGGTAGAACCGCATTTTTAGAGCCACTTACCTTAATTTTGCCGTTTAACTCTTTGCCGCCCCAAATCTCTAATTTTTCCATTAGATTTATTGCCTTTTTTTACATACCATAAATCTATCTATACCCGCATAATCCTTAATTACCGAAGACAATTCTAATCCAGACCCTCCAATCATTCCGGTAATAAGTTTACTATGATTATACCCAATTTCTATTAATAATAAACCGTTATTTTGTAAATATACCTCTGCAGACTTTATTATTATCCTGATATAGTTCAATCCGTCCCTGCCGCCGTCTAAAGCTTCGCGAGGCTCACTTCTTAGAAACTTACAGGTTTTCAAATAGGAACTCTCCACATAAGGAGGATTACCGGCTATAATATCAAAGCTGCCGGGCTTAAAACAGCCGAATAGGCTGCTATTGACTAAGAATACGTTTTTCAGGCCGTATTTGCGGACATTTTTTTGTGCTACACTTAAGGCCGGCCTTGATATATCTACGGAATAAATCTTTGCCAAAGGGTTATATAAACCTATGGCCGTACATATATTCCCGGATCCTGTGCCTATATCCAGTATCTTCAATCCCGGCTGATTCCCGGCCTCTTCTAAGACCCGCTCTACCAATATTTCTGTTTCCGGCCGCGGAGCCAAAACATCCGGGTTGACATCTAGTTCTAAACCAAAGAAGTTGCTTACGCCAGCTATATATTCTAAAGGATAACCGCTCTTATACTTTTCGACAATATTTTGTAATGACTTCTTTTGCATCAAAGTCAGTGAAGCAGAACCATTAAGATATTGATAAGCATCGATATTAAAACAATATCTCAATATAAAATTCAAATCTTGAAATTTGATACCTAGCGCACCTTCTCTGTTTTTCAATACTTCTAACATACCCTGCTATACTTTCATCTTTCTTGATTGAGAAATCAAAGGTTTAATGATTAAATCTAAATTACCTTCGATAACCTCTTCTAACCTGTATACAGTTACCGGCCCCCGGTGGTCGGTCACTCTTCGCTGCGGAAAATTATAAGTCCTTATTTTCTCGCTCCGTTCGCCCGTACCGACCTGCTTTTTTCGTTCAGAATCCATACCTTTGGCCTGTTTTGCCTGTTCATACTCCAATAACCTTGCTTTTAGAATCCGCATAGCTTTTACCCTGTTCTTAATCTGCGAACGTTCATCCTGACAAACCGTAACTATACCGGAACTAAAATGAGTAATCCTTACAGCCGAATCGGTCGTATTTACATGCTGGCCGCCGGCTCCGCTTGAACGAAAAGTATCTATTTTTATCTCGTTAGGGCCGACCTGTACTTCAAGCTGGGTGGGTTCTTTCAAGACAGCTACCGTAACAGTCGAAGTATGGATTCTGCCGCCGGATTCGGTAGCGGGTACTCTCTGAACTCTATGCACGCCTTTTTCAAATTTAAAGTGTGCATAGGCTTTCCTGCCTCTTACCGAAAAGATAATCTCTTTAAACCCGCCTACTTCCGTAGGTTGTGATTCCAGCGTCTCTAATTTCCATCCATTTTTAGAGGCATATTTCGAATACATCCTGAAAAGGTCGGCCGCAAATAAAGAAGATTCCTGTCCGCCTGCGGCAGGGCGGAGTTCGGCAATAAATGCCCGGTCTTTATCCTTATCCTGCTCAACATAGACCTTTTCTTCTATTTCTTCTTCGACAGATTTTAGACTGGCTTCAACTTTTTCCCGGTCTTCTCTGGCAAGCTCAATGAACTCTTCGGATTCCTTACCTCTGTTAATGATATCATCGAGCTCTTTACTTTGAGAAAGCAGTTTTTTATACTTCTCGATCAAAGTAACCAGTTTTTCTAAGAAACCGAACCTCTTTGCCAGCTTCTGATATTTTTCTCTATCAGAAATAACTTCCGGCCGGGCCAGCTCTGTTTCAAGCTCTTTATATTCGGTTTCAATCTTTTTTAATTTCTCAAGCATCACCTTTTAAATTATCTCTTTTTTTTATATTTTCTAATAAACTTTTCTACACGTCCTTCAGAATCTACAAATTTCTGTTTACCGGTAAAGAACGGATGGCACTTTGAACAAATCTCAACGTGGATGTTAGGCTTTGTAGAACGGGTATGAATAACATTCCCGCAGGCACACATAATTGTAGATTCTTCATACTTCGGATGTAACTTTTTTTTCATCTTAAACCTCCTGTTTTTAGACTTAAGACTACAGACTTTAGACTTTTCACTTTATAGCCGCTAATATATCTCTATATCGTAGCAGGTCTATGGTCTATAAGTCTACGGTCTATAGCCTGATTATCGCTGGTTCATCGTCATTAAAAATTCCGCATTCGTCTTTGTCCGGGATAAGCGTTCTATCAAAAGCTCTATGGCTTCTACCGAATTCAAATCGTTCAGGACTTTACGCAACACCCAGATACGTTTTAACTCATCAGGATGTAAGAGCAGCTCTTCCCTGCGTGTATTTGACCTTTTAATATCTACCGAAGGATAAATCCGCCTCTGGAAGATATTCCTATCCAAAGCTATCTCCATATTACCGGTGCCTTTAAACTCTTCAAAGATTACGTCATCCATACGGGAACCGGTATCTACTAAAGCCGTGGCTATAATAGTCAAAGACCCTCCTTCATCTATAGCCCGGGCTGCCCCAAAAAATCTTTTGGGTTTATGTAAAGCGTTAGAGTCTATCCCGCCAGATAGAATCCGGCCTGAATGCGGTTCAACCAAGTTATAAGCCCTGGCAAGCCGGGTAATACTATCGAGCAAAATAACCACATCCCGTTTATACTCAACCAGCCTTTTGGCTTTCTCTAGTACAACTTCGGCTACCTGTACGTGCCTGATTGCCGGCTCGTCAAAAGTCGAACTGACGACTTCGCCTTTAACTATACGTTTCATCTCAGTGACTTCTTCGGGACGTTCGTCGATAAGCAGCACAATCAAAAGAGTCTCAGGGTTATTTGCGATGATAGAATTGGCTACCTTTTGCAAAAGGACCGTCTTGCCGCTGTAAGGCGGAGCGACTATCAAGCCACGTTGCCCTTTTCCAATCGGAACCAGTAAATCCAGTATCCGGGTAGACATCTCGTTTGGTTTAGTCTCTAACAAAAACCTCTTATTAGGATAGACCGGAGTTAAATTATCAAACAAGACCCGGTTTTTCACCTCTTCGGGTTTTTCATAATCAACAGCTTCTATCTTTAACAAAGCGAAATATTTTTCGTTATCCTTGGGCGGACGAATCTGGCCGCTTACAGTATCGCCTGTCTTCAGCCCGAACTTCCTGATCTGAGAAGGAGAGACATATATATCATCGGGCGAAGGTAAATAATTATAATTAGACGACCTTAAAAATCCGAATCCTTCCGACAAAATTTCTAAAACACCTTTTCCGAACATTAACCCTTCTCTTTCGGCCTGGCCCTGCAATACCTTGAAAATCAAATCCTGCTTTTTTAAACCGCTTATGCCGTTAATTGACATATCTCTAGCTATCTTATTCAATTGGGAAATGTTCATCTCTTTTAAAGTGCCTATATCCATACTCCCGCCCTTAATCGAAGATTTAGCCATGGTTTTTACCTCCTTGAACTTTTAAAAATTAATTTTTATTATTTATATCTCGGAATATTTCTTTTAAGACTCTTTCAACCTGCCTATTTAAATCCTGCTCATCCGAATTATTATTTATGACATAATCTGCACGCTTCGCTTTATCATGAAGCGGCATTTGTGCCTGCATTATAGCTTTTACCTGGCTTTTAAGGTATCCTGATTGCTTGGCTCTATCCAACTGATTCTGCCGAGAACAAATTACGGCTATTATCTTATCGAATAATGCCGCTATCTCCGATTCGTAAAGCAAAGGGACTTCCGCAATGACATTTTTAGCTTTATTTCGGTAATGTTCAATCTTATCTTTTAATTCTGCTATTATATACGGATGCGTAACCCGGCTTATCCTTCTTAATCCTTCGGTATCACTGAAAACCTGGTGTTTTAATTTCTCTCTGTCTATTTTACCGCCGGTAAGAATATCCTTACCGAAAGCCGCAGTTAATTTCTCTTTTACATCAGGATTATTCTCACATATTAAGTGATAAATCTTATCTGTATCTATAACTTCCAGCCCTTTCTCCGCAAAAATATGAGTTACGGTACTTTTACCGCTTAAAAATCCGCCTGTTAAACCTAAGACTGCCATGGTTATTGTATTTTTTTATAAAGCTCTATATATTCCGACGCTGTCGTCTGCCAGGAAAAATTAAGTTCCATAATCCGTTTTTGAATATCCCGCCATTGATTTTTCTTAGTAAATAACCTTGCGGCTTGTTTTATTTTCCTGAGAAAATCCTTAACTAAATATCTATGAAAGACAAACCCGGTGCCATAATCGGTATCGTCTAGAACGTCTTTTACCGTATCCTTAA
>CAZBZJ010000100.1:0-5123 GCA_964496355.1 uncultured Planctomycetia bacterium
TTAAACGGCTAAAAGGGCTAAATCCGGTTAGGTAGGAATCTATTCAGCTAATTAACTGTTCACCAATTAATTAATAATGGAAGATTTCCACATTCAATGGCATATAACAGATAGCTGTAATTTACGCTGTAAACATTGTTATCAAGACAATTTTACTCCTGCTTCTGAATTAGATTGGCCGGGTTTACGTAAGATATGTGATAATTTACTTGCGGCTATGGATAGAATGAATAGAAAGCTTACCTTATCGCTGACTGGAGGCGAACCTTTTTTAAAAGAAGATATCTGGCCGATCATTGAATATCTTAGCGCAAAACAACAGATTGCTGAATTAAATATTATAACTAACGCAACTTTAATAAAAGAAAATCTTTCTAAGCTTAAAAGGACGGATAGTGTAAATACTATTTTTGTTTCGCTGGATGGCGCCTCTACCCCGGCCAATGATTATATCAGGGGTAAAGGAATATTTAACAAAATCATGGATAATATCCGGATTCTGAAAGACAACGGGTTTAAGGTTATTATTATGTTTACAGTATTAAGGCATAATTTAAAAGATGTAGAGAAAATGATAGATCTGGTGACTTCAGGATTATGTGACGGTTGTATTATTGAGAGGTTTATTCCTTTGGGACAAAGCTTAAGGTTAAGAAATACCCAGTTGCTATCGGCAGAGGAGTTAATGTATATGTATCAAGTTGTTTTCCGTAAGTGCGGCGTAGATTTTTTTCCGGAGTCAATTAAATACCATGCGTTAAAAGCCGAAATAAAAAACAGAATTTTGGATTTATCCGGTGCTGAATGTGTTGTTGGGAAATCCGGCTGCGCTATATTGCCGAACGCGGATGTCTTACCTTGCCGGAGATTTAATTTACCTGTAGGCAATTTACTGAAAGAATCTTTAGCCGATATCTGGAATAATTCGCCGGTTTTAAACGCACTGCGGCAAAGAAGTAATTTAAATGCCAGATGCAGAGATTGTTATATTAATGAGTGTTCCGGGTGCAGGGCTCTGGCATATTCGGTTAGTGGAGATTATTTATCCGACGACCCATTATGCTGGCTAAAACCGCTTCCCACCGCGTAGGTGGGAAGATAAACGCGGGGATAGAATGAATTACGATGATATGGATAAGTTTGATTTCCGGACGTATTCGGAAGAACCCGAAGATTTGGATTTTGACAATCTAAAGCCATGTCCTCATTGCAAAAAACCTATACCCGCCGATTCGATTAATTGTTTGTACTGCGGAGAGGCAGTAGTTTTTTCCGGTAAAAAAGGTAAACCTTTATGGATAATTTTAACGATAGTTGTGGTTGTTATAATTTTTATTTTTATCTCTTTATTCTGATTTACTTCGTTAGAGGGCGAAGTTCTCTGATAGTGTAAATCATTATTCGCAAATTAGCTAATGCGACAAAACAAGCCGGACTCAAAATGTTGCATTAGCCTTGATGCTAAGCGAATAGTTCTTGACGTTACTAGTCCTCTAACAGGGTTTACTATTAACCCGGTTTGTGGTAATCTATCTTTCTTTAGTTCCGAAAGATTTTGTGTGAATTGAGGTAAAAGCTAGCATAACTTAGCAGATATTCTGAAATTATACAGGAGGCAGATAATGTTAGATGAAGTTACTATCTCAAAAGCAATCATAGAATCTTATAACCAGAAGATGTTGAATTTTCTGGATATCGATACTGCTGTAGTGGGTGCCGGCCCGTCTGGATTAGTATGTGCATATTATTTGGCTAAAGCCGGCAAGAAAGTGGCTGTATTTGAACGTAAACTTTCTATAGGCGGCGGGATGTGGGCCGGCGGTATGATGTTTAATCAAATAGTAGTACAGGAAGAAGGAAAAAATATCTTAGATGAGTTTGGTATCAAAACTATAAAATATAAAGCCGGTTATTACTTGGCCGACGCTGTCGAATCAGTCTGCGCATTAGGTTATAAAGCTACTAATCAGAGAGTGGCTGTTTTTAATCTTATATCGGCCGAAGATGTAATGGTTAAGAATAAAAAGATTTGCGGGTTGGTATTAAACTGGAGCGCAGTTGAAATGGCAAAACTGCATGTTGACCCTTTAACTATAAGGGCTAGATTTGTGGTTGATGCTACCGGGCATGATACAGAAGTAACCCGGATAGTAGAACGTAAATCCGGTATCGCGCTAAAGACCAAGACTGGCAGAGTTTTAGGTGAGCAATCTATGTCAGCTGATATTGCTGAATCGACGATTCTGGATAATACTAAAGAAGTTTGTCCGGGGCTCTATGTTTGTGGGATGGCTGCCAATGCTGTATTCGGGTCTCCGCGGATGGGGCCGGTTTTCGGCGGCATGTTGTTGTCAGGTAAAAGGGCAGCCGAGCTTATTTTGAAGCACTTGTAATTAGTTTAATTCGGGGCACATCCCATTTAACTTGAATTTCTTCCTTTTAAATGGGATGTGTCCCGAATTAAAGGAAGGAGACAAGAAATGAAAAAGATACTTTATGTTGTGCTCGATGGTGTAGGGGATAAACCGGTCGAAGAACTTGATAATAAAACACCTTTGGAAGCAGCGCATACGCCGAATATGGACTCTTTAGCTAAGGAGGGTTCGCAGGGGATAATGCATACGGTAGCTAAGGGCGTTGCTCCTGAATCTGATATAGCGGTTATATCTCTATTAGGCTATGATGCCCATAAATTATATACAGGCAGAGGCCCGTTAGAAAGTTTTGCCGAAGGTATAGAGGTAAATAACGGGGATTTAGCCTTAAGGGTGAATTTTGCTACTGCAAAACCGGGCACAGCGGAGCTTTTAGACCGAAGGGTAGGCAGAAATTTAAAGACTGACGAAGCTGAAGAGTTGTCCAAAGAAATAAATGAGAAAGTTAAATTAGAAGACGCAGGTTTTATCTTCAAGAATACTATCGGCCATCGGGGGGTATTGGTCATAAAGAAGGATGGGAACTTGTCCGGACAAATTACCAATACCGACCCTGCTTACGGTAAAGAAGGTGTTTTTGGTATAGCTCTTGAAACGTTTGATATGGTTCTGCAGAAAGCTATACCCGTCGAAGGGCATAAAGATGATGATAAGGTTGTAACAGCGGCTAAATTGATTAATGAGTTTACTGAGAAATCGCGAAAAGTCTTAGAAGAAAGCCGGGTTAACAAAAAGAGAGAAGAACAGGGCAACTTACCTGCTAACATTATTCTTTCTCGTGATGCCGGCGATAGGCTGCCTAAGTTTGAACCTATATCGCAGACTACGGGCATAAAGTTTGGCAGTTTTGTCCAGATGCCGGTTGAAAAAGGCATAGCTCTTTTATGCGGGTTGGATATCGTCGATGTCCCTTTACCTTCGGATGATTTAGCTAAAGAGATGGTATCCTGGGCACAGATAGCATCTGAAAAAATCAAAGATTTTGGGGGGTTGTATATCCATATTAAAGGGCCCGACGAGCCGGCACATGACGGAGATTTTAAAAAGAAGAAAGAAATAATTGAAATAATCGATAAACATTTCTTCGGGACTTTATTGTCCAAGATAAAGAAAGAAGATTATGTTATTGCCGTTACAGCCGACCATTCTACTGTATGTGAAGTAAAAGCTCATACAGCCGATCCGGTGCCCTTACTAATCCACACTTCTGGTTTGGAGGATTCTACCCGGAGTTTCGGTGAGGCCGAAGCTAAATCAGGCAGACTGGGTGAGTTATTGGGTAAAGAACTTATCTATAAACTGAGTGATCTAGCTAAGTAATATTTAGGGACGCCCTATTTGGGGACACCCTACTATTGTATAGGATAGGCGTAGTTGGTAGGGTGTCCCCAAATAGGACGTCTTCCGCGTTTCCTAAAACCATGAAGAAGTATGATGTTATAGTTATAGGTGCGGGACATGCGGGTGTAGAAGCTGCGTTTGTGTCCGCTAAATTAGGGTGTTCCGTTTTACTATTGGCCCTTGATATAGATAGTATAGGCAAGCTTTCTTGTAATCCGTCGGTAGGCGGGGTAGCCAAATCGCATTTAGTAAGAGAAGTAGATGCCTTAGGCGGATTAATCGCTAAAATCACCGATAAGACTGCTGTAAGTTACCGGATTTTAAACAAGAGCAAAGGTAAAGCTGTCTGGGCAACCAGAGCCCAGGTCGATAGGTTCCGGTATCCGCAGGTAGCCAGAGAATTTTTAGAGAAAACAGAAAATATCGATATTCTGCAGGCAAAAGCCGATAATATCCTCACCAGGAATAAAAAAGTAACAGGCGTAGAGACCGATTTTGGCGAAAAAATTTACGCCAAAACAGTTATTTTAGCTGCCGGTACTTTTCTCGAAAGCACTATACATATAGGCTTGGAAAGTTTTCCCGGCGGCAGGCTTTATGAAAAATCAAGCGATAAGTTGTTTGATAATATAAGAGATTTAGGGTTTAAGACCAAACATTTTAAGACCGGTACTTGTGCAAGGTTAGATAAACGGTCGCTTGATTTTTCTAAAATGGCCCGGCAGCCTCCAGATTTATCAGCCCGTCCTTTTTCTTTTTCTAATCAGAAAGCGTGCGATGAACAGTTAGATTGTTACATAACCCACACCAATAAGAAAACTCACAAAATCATATTGGATAATTTAAAGTATTCGCCACTTTATACCGGCAAGATAAAAGCGAAAGGGGTCAGGTATTGCCCTTCCTTAGAAGATAAGATAGTTAAATTTACCGATAAAGACAGGCACCAGGTATTTATCGAGCCGGAAGGCAGGTTTTCTGTCGAGGTGTATCCTAACGGGATATCCACATCTCTGCCTTTTGAAGCCCAAGCGGATTTTATTCATTCCATAGAAGGATTAAAAAATGCTAAGATTTTAAGGCCGGGATACGGAATAGAACATGGATTAATTGATGCCAAGCAGCTGGATGCCTCATTAGAGTCCAGGTTAATTAAGGGTTTATATTTTGCCGGACAGGTTAACGGTACGACCGGTTATGAAGAAGCTGCGGCGCAAGGGCTTTTAGCCGGAATAAACGCATCTTTGAAGATATTAAATAAGGATCCGTTCATACCTGACAGGTTTGATTCTTATCTTGGTGTGCTTCTTGATGTGCTGCGAGAGCAGGTCGCCCAGGGCGCCACTG
>CAZBZJ010000101.1:0-5104 GCA_964496355.1 uncultured Planctomycetia bacterium
TCTAAACCGCAAACCTTAAAATTATCAGCCATATTAAGCGAAGAATCAATCACAACTAATTTATCCATATCTTTAAGTTCCCTTAAGGGAATGTTTTCTGGGGCTGTTTCTGCATCAAACAATTTTACGGCTATTTTATCTGTCAAATTCCTGATCAACCGGCCAGCCAAATAATCGTCGCCCCTCAATTTATTCCCCAACCCTACAATAGCCGTTTTTTCAGAAATCACAAAATCTAAAATAACATTAAATATCTTAATCTCTTTTTCTGTTGCTATGTAAACTTCATGAGCGGCTAAGCAATTTTTACACTGGGTTATTTCTTCAAATAAGATACTGCTAAACCCCTGTTTTTCAGCCTCTTGTATTAAATCTGCTCGGTCATCGATATAGATTAATTCTTCTTTCTTTAATCCGGATTTGGATAAAAGATAGTTATATATTTGATGTGCAGGTTTAATAAAATTAACCTGGTAAGACAACACCTCATGGTCAAAGACAGAAAAGACCTCGGGGTATTTATTCTTTAAAAACCTGTAATGTAACTCATTAATGTTAGATATAAGGAATATCTCATAGAAAGGTTTCAGGCATTTTATAAGGGTAAATGTTGCATCGTTTAGAGTAAAAATATCACTCCAGGTTAAAACAAACTCATCAAAACCGCCCTTAAAACCAAATTTGTCTTTGAACCAATTAAAAAAATCTTCGGCACTTATATTTCCCTTTTCAAACTCGTCTGCATAGCCGTCATTAAATACCGAATTCACTATCTCCTGCGCAGGGACTTTTATATAAGGCTTTATTTTAGATAATGCAATATTATAATCGAAATCGAATAAAACATTCCCCAGATCAAACGCTATCCCCCTGATTGAATTACCTGCCATACTATCCATACTGACTTCAGATTCTATTCAGATCCTAGACATCAGACTTTAGACATTAGACTTATCCAAGTCTCAATATACCTCTTTAGGTCTGTAGTCTAAGGTCTTTGGTCTACGGTCTGATTCAATACTTTTTACCCCCGTGTCTATAAGGCCGTTTTCTGTTCTTCTCAATTTTACGTAGAAGTGCTTCTTCTAAATCGATTTTCTTTCTTCCGCAGTAGTCGAATATTCTTATACAACAATCAGCTAATTCTTCGGCGAGGTCTTCTTTAGGTTTGTGTTCTCTTAAAGCTTCTAAAGCTTCGGATAGCTCCGAGTGCATAAGAGCAATAAGCTCGGCATCATTTCTTCTTTTATCCCACCATCCTTTGGATTTTGCTATACCATAACAGATATCTATTAGTTGTTTTATAGAATAACGGTTTTTGTCTGTGCTTTTTTCCATTTTATCCATAAAATTACCCTTTCCATAACACCTGAAATATCATTGTTTATAGCGATAGGTCAAAAAGATATATTCATCGCGTGGTAAGGACAGACTTTTATACAAATACCGCAGGCTATACATTTTTCCTGATTGAATTTGACTTCCTGGGTTTTTGGGTCTTTTTCTAAGGCTGCCGTAGGACACAAAGGAATACAAACCGCACAATCTACACATTTATCCTTATCCATTACAACATCCTGGCTTAAAGGCTGAATACCCAAACCTGTCTTTTTTAAATAATCCATACCTTTTTTTACCTTATTATCCGCCCCTTCTATTTCCAAGACTAATACCCCTTCTTCTTTAGGATTTACTTCGGCTTTTAAGATATTAAATTCTAAACCAAAATCTCTGACTAAATTAGAAATAATCGGTTTATCAACCAGATGTGTAGGAAAATGAAGAACTATGCGTTTTTTCATGGTATTCAACCCCGTCTGAATTCTATCATTATTTAAAAGGCTTCTCTGTTAATGCTTTAAATTTATAACCCGATCCCGGCCCGGGTAAATCTTCTATTTTTCCAGCCAATAGAAACTCGCCTTTTACTATCCGGTTTTTTAAAAGACAGGCTATTTTTTTGGCTTTTCGCAAACTGGATAAAGAACCGGTAGGAATATTCTTACCTTTTATTTTTATAGTGCCTGATTTCAAGCTCTTATAATCGGCTCTGCCTAAAGGTTTACCTATGCCTTCAGGATAATCTCTGGCATAATCTACCACCTGAGCAAAAATATCCTCGTCTTTTATACAGACAGATTCAAATATCTCTTCATTCAAAACAGGTATAGGTACACCAATACCTATACTAAGGCTCACTCCATAACCAGCCATAGAAGTTCCCACTAAGAATTCAGCTGACATCTTTTTTAAATCTCCTATTACAGCTAATGTACCAGCCGGTTTTTCCGGAACACCCTTATGGGTTCGCTTCACACAAGGGTTATGTTGTGTACCCCACCAGGCGACACGCCCTGTGCTGCCCCCCAGAAATATCTTTGTACCGATACCTATAACCTTATAATCCGGATCACACAATAAAGGGCTATATGAACCCGCTGAACAAAAATTAGCGTTACCTAAGTTGGGTTTTAATGCTCCCATATAGGTATAAATATTTTTATCAGAAGTATTTACTGCAACATTATAATTTTGATAACAATTCCGGATGTCGTATAATACGGCTTCGTTCAAACTTCTTATATTTATCCTAGTTTTCAACTCTTTTCTCGGATAGCAATCTGTGCCATAAGCCTGTATTTCTAGATTTAAGTCTTTTCCTTTAACTAATTTTTCGATAACATGCCCGCCGCCAAAACTAAAATTTCCGGGATAGACACTATTCCTAGGATCATTATCGGGCAAACTCGCAGCACCTAAAAACAAATCACTCGCCGCAAAACCTGTATAACAAGGCACCCCATCCAAAGTAGCTTTACCTCCGCCGGCTTTAATCCTGGGTTTCGTGCTGCCAATATTAAAATATATCCCCGAGGAACACATCGGGCCAAAAGTAGCGGTAGTCACTACATCTATATTTTTAAATGCTTTTTTGCGCCCTTTTTCTTCTACCAGAGCTAGCAATTCATCTTTGGTAACTATCTGGGCTTTACCCTCTTTTATTTTTTGGTTAATATCTTCAATAGTCCTCATATCAAACCTTTTTTAACATTTAATAGCGGTTCAGGCATGCCTGAACCCTACAATAATGGTTTCTGTCATCTGACTTCTATCATCCAACCTCTAACTTCTATCTTCTATCTTCTCTAACTTCTCTATGCGCCTTTCCAACCTGTGTAAAACTTCAATAACCGGATCAGGAAGTTTGTTATGGTCTAAATCTACACCGCTGACTTTTCTTAATCCTTTCGATACAACAGCTCTTCCCGGAACGCCTACCACTGTAGAATTTTCCGGTACATCCTTTATTACCACAGAACCGGCACCAATCCGGGCAGAATCGCCTACGGTAATAGGCCCTAATAGAATAGCCCCGGCACCTATTACTACCCGGTTCTTTATAGTAGGATGGCGTTTCGCTTTTTCCCGCGAAGTACCGCCCAAAACAACGCCCTGATAAATCAATACGTCCTCCCCGATTTCTGTAGTTTCGCCAATTACTACTCCTGCTCCGTGATCGATGAAAAATCTCCGGCCAATTGTTGCACCCGGATGTATCTCGATAGCCGTAAAAAACCTGGTAATATGTGATAATATCCGGGCAAATGTCTTTAGTTTTTTATTCCAAAACCAGTGGGCAACTCTATGGCACCATAATGCGTGTAATCCCGGATAACATACTATAACTTCAAATACACTACGGGCAGCAGGGTCTTCTCTAAATGCTGTTTGAATATCTTCTTTTATTTTTTTAAAAATATTCATAATTTTTAGAAAAATTATCCATTTTTACTTATTTTCTTATTTTTTGGGGTTTTGTAAAGGAAAAAATGTCCTTTGCCATACGAAACTACAACCAAAGGCCTGATTACAACGATTAAGGATAGATTACAGTGATGAATTATGAATTATGAAGGATTAACTGGACTCTTCTTCACGCCGGAAGATTTCGATTATATCTTGGGGGGTTTTAGCCTCAAAGAGAGGAGTCCTGACAGATTCTTTCTTTAATAGACGGGTAAGATGCGCTAGTATTTTTAAATAATTCTGCACTTCATCTTTAGGTGTCCCCATTAAAAAGATGAGTTTTACGGCCTCGCCGTCTAACGACTTAAAATCTACTCCTTCTGTAACCTTGCCAACAGCAATAACAAAAGAATTTACTGCCTGGGTACGGGCATGAGGCAAAGCTACCCCCAGGCCTATTCCGGTAGTGCCTAACTCTTCTCTCTCAAAAATATCGTTTAAAAACCTATTATAATCTTCTATCTCTTTACTATCTTTAACTATCTGCGCTAAGTTCCTTATAGCTTCTTCTTTATTGCTGGCTTTTAAGTCTAAAACTATCTTTGCACTATCCATATATTCAGCAATATTCATAATTTTTCCTCCTTAAAGTCAATATCACAAAAACGCTTAATTCAGGCTAGGCTAAATAAGAGGAGAGTATGTCACAAAAACAATTCTTTGTCAAGGAAGGAAACAATATTTTCAAGATACCTAGCAGTGCTTTCGTAACCCGTAATTAGTAATTCGTAATTGATAATAGATAATTGTATGATTTAATCTTCTTACTTCTTACGTTTGACTGCTTTCTCCTTAGATTTAAGCGTATCCATTCTCTTTTCTATCTCTGCAATTTTTTCCGGAGTAAATTCGTTTTCCTCTACGATACGCGCGGTAATAAAAATAACTAAATCTATCTTTTCGGTATCGGTTGTCTTACGTTGAAATAGTAGGCCTAACAACGGAATATCACCTAAAAAGGGGACTTTTTGTACCCCATGGCTCTGCACATCTTTTAATAACCCGCCAATAACTATAGTCTCTCCGCTATTCATCAAAACCTGAGTCTGAGTTTCCCGGACAACTATACGCGGATATTCATCAGTCGACTCGACTTGATCCCCACTACTGGGAACAATAATACTCTTGGCATTAACTGGCGTAGAAGAAGAAGTTACTGACGGATAGATTTTTAATCTTACTCTATTTTTCTCACAAACTTCCGGTATTACATTTAGCTCAATCCCAAACTTCAACCACCCTCCATCCCCAACAGCGGTATTTAAGTTGTTGACAATCGTAGTAGTAGTACTTCCGG
>CAZBZJ010000102.1:0-5063 GCA_964496355.1 uncultured Planctomycetia bacterium
AAAGGGGTCAAGTCTGGAACTAACACTTTATTAACTCCTTTATTCTCATCGCGTCGGAATAACATCCTCCTTTTTCCTTTATCTCCTTAACCGAGTAAGTCTTCTTCTCCGATTTAAAACATGATACCATGCTCCAGGATATTCTATTCTTAACGGTCTTGCCATATTTCATATAAGAACACCATGCCGATTAAGTGTCAATTCCAGACTTGACCCCTTTTCACTGGACGCTTCATTTATTTTGGCCTTGACAAATGCCAGATATTTTGTATACTCTAGCCTCTTAGTAATATTCAAACCCAGGAGAAAAAATGAGCAAAAAATGCTTTGTATGCGGAAAAAAAATGTCAGTAGGCAACTCTATTCAGCGTAAAGGGCTCGCCAAGAAAAAAGGCGGCGTAGGAAAAAAAATAACATCAACAACTAAGCGTAAATTTAAGCCTAACCTTCAAAAAGTAAAAACAACTGTAGAAGGTAAGGTTAAAAGAATCTGGGCCTGCGCGAAATGTATAAAAAAAGGTAAGATATCCAAACCCCTGATATCAAATACTTCTGCTCAAACTAACCTTAGCTGAAAATCTTATCAAGAAGTCCTTATATCCTCTATTTTTAATATAGCCGGGGAAAAGGATGAGTTTTTATTACTTCTCAATCTGTATACAATATCAAACGAATCCGCATATGCCTTAAAAGATAATATCTTATCATCTGATTTGACCCGGGCAGGATATACCAGGCTTTTCTTATTGCGGACGGATTCAAACCACACTAGCCTGGTGCCCCATTTATTCTGAGTTACATTCTTTATCTTCAGATTCCGAGTCAAAAATAAAGGTTCCGGATTAGCTTCTCCAAAAGGGGTAAAAAGTTCTAGTGAATCTAACAATCCGGCAGTTATATCCTCAAAAGTTATCTCTTTATCTATAGAGAGTTGCGGAACTAAATCACTTAAAGCTAAATTTTTTCCGGCATACGCATTCAGCGAATCCTTAAATCTTTCAATATTATCCTGTTCAATTTCTAAACCACACGCTTTTTCATGGCCTCCGTACCCTAATAAAGACTCTTTGCAGGATTGAAGTGCCTTAATTAGATGAAAATTATCGATACTCCTGCCGGAACCACGCCCTATACCGGAATTCAATGATATAAGAAAAGCCGGCCTTGAAAACTTTTCTTTTATCCGGGATGCAACTATCCCTAAAACACCAACATGCCAATCATCCTCAGATAAAACAATTACAAGTTCTTTTTTTAAATCGATATCTTCTATCTTCTTCAGGGCGGTATTCAATACTTTTTGAACTTCGCTTCTTCTCAGCCTATTAGTGAAATCAAGCACCCCCGCCAACTCAGCCGCTTTATCGTCACATTCGGTAGATAACAACTCCCAAGCAGGATAAGCACAACCAATCCGGCCTATTGCATTTATCCTGGGGCCTAATATCCAGCCCAGATGAAACGCACCGAGGTTTTCTTTTTTAATCCGGGTTATCTGCATTAAATGTTTAATGCCTAAATGAGGGTCGTTTCGCATTTTTTTCAGGCCTTCGCTGACTAACGCCCTGTTTTCGTCTACTAAAGGGGCTACATCACATACTACCGAGATCGTCGCAAGGTCCAGATATTCATACGGAAAAATATTTTTAAAAGCCCAAATAAGTTTAAATACCAAAAAACCTGTGGAAAGTTCCCGGAAAGGATAACCGGAACCTTCGCGTTTGGGGTTAACTAAAAGAAACTTTCTTTCCTTCGGAAAAACTTCATGATGGTCTATTACAACTACGTTTATACCAGTATCAACGGCTTTGTTCAATAAATCAGAATTAGTGCCGCAGTCTAAAGCTATAATAAGGCTTATACCTTTTTGCCGGGCAAAAGACAAAGCCTGTGAATTAAAGCCGTATCCTTGAGTAAGCCTCGATGGTATCATAACCTCAAAATCAGCTTTACGTTTGGAAAGATAATCGCTTAAAATAGCTAAAGATGTAACGCCGTCGGCATCGTAATCGCTGAATAAGAGTATTCTCTCTTTATTCTTTATAGCCTCTTTAATCCTCAAAACCGAGTTTTCCAGGTCGGGTAAAAGAGAAGGTGGATAGATATTTGATCTTTTAGTGTGAAGAAACCTCCGGCTGCATTCCTCATTGGTTAAATTACGGTTAACTAATAACTGGGCAATAATTTCAGATAACCCTGTCCGGCTAGCTAAAATTTTAACTGATTCTGTCGTTTCGGGTATATTCCAAGATTTCATAAAGTTTAATAAATATTACATCTTCGAAGGGGCGCCTATTTTTAAAAGAGCCAGGCCTAAACCCAACGTTACCTTAACCGCCTCGATTAACACTATCCTTGCTTTAGTCAAAGATGGATTATCTTCTATAATCACCCGGTTAGTTTCATAAAATTTATGGAATTCAGAAGCTAGGTCTTTTAGATAGCTGATAATATAGTAAGGTTCATTTTGTTCAGCCGCCAGGTAAAGAATGTTCCTGAAATTTAAAATATCCTTTATTAATGTTATCTCGGAATCTTCGCCTAAATATTTTATATAGCCGTAATCTGCATCTTCTGCATGTTTGCGTATTATGCTGCATATACGGGCATAGGCATACTGGATATAATATAAAGGGTTATCGAAATTCTTCTCTAAAGCTTTCTCTATATCAAACTCCAAATGGGATGAATTTTTACGCATCAGATAATAAAATCTTGCTACATCCGGGCCGACTTGTTTGACCAGCTCCTCAAGCAGGACTGCTGTTCCTTTACGTTTAGACATTTTTTGTTCTTTTAAACTCACCAACTGAACGATTATTATCTCAAATTCCGGTATTACAGCGGTTGACTTGGCTGAAATAGCCTTAAATGCCGCTTTCATCCGAGGAATATAACCGTGATGGTCAGGGCCCCAGAGATTAAGAAGATAGTTATAACCTCTCTTTAATTTCTCATTATGGTAAGCTATATCGGCAGCAAAATAAGTAAAAGTATTGTCTCCTCTCTTTAAGACCCTGTCTTTAGAATCTCCGAACTTACTGGACTTAAACCATAAAGCAGCTTCTTGTTCATATACCAGATTCTGAGAATATAAATATTCCAGAATTTCTTCTATTTTTTTATCACTACTCAATTCTTTCTGGCTCATCCAGCAATCAAACTTAACCTTTATTTTATTCAAATCTTCTTTTATGCCTTCAATCATTAACTCTATACAGCGTTGTTTGAGGCTTTCAGCATCAGGGATTGTCCGCTGAGCCAAAATCTGTTTGGCGACATCTTTAACATATTCACCGTGGTATCCGTTATCAGGTATACTGAATTCTTTATTCTGCAACTCTTTTATTCTCGCAGAAACAGACTCAGCGAATAAATCGATCTGTTTGCCTTCGTCATTAAGATAATATTCCCTGTCTACCTCAAACCCCAAAAACGAATGTAAACTAGCTAATACGTCGCCGGTTACTGCCTGTCTGCCATGGGCTATAGATAGCGGCCCGGTAGGATTAGCACTAACGAATTCCAGAAGGATTTTTTTCCGTGGTATACGCGGAGACTTAAAAAAATGTTCCGGATTTCGCAAATAAATTCCGAATAAATCTTTTACCTTTTCCTTTTTAAGGACAAAATTCACAAACCCCGGCGGAGCTACCTTTACCGAATCAATACCGGGATTATCTTCTGTCAAAAGAGAACCTATCTTAAGTTTCAATGATTCAGCTATTTTCAAAGCCGGTTCACGCAGAGATGAAGCAATCTTTAAAGGTAAATTCAATGCAATATCGCCGAACTGTCTGTTTTTGGGAATTTCTAACTTTACGCCTGTTTTCTCGCCCTGGGTTTGTCCAGGATAAAGGCTGACTGCGGCTTTTCTAATAATCTCCTCTAATCGCGAATAAAATTCTTCCATTTTTCTTCAGGTTATAATAAAAACTATTTTCTGGAAAATCTAAAACGGACTTTCTTAGCACCTTTGAATAATCTTTCCAACCTGTAAAAGGTACGTTTACTTTCGGAAAAAATGTGTGCTGCTACATCGCCGAAATCAAGAAGCACCCATTCTTTCTGTTCGTCCGCTTCAATATGATGCGGTTTCATCTTCTCTTTTTTAGATTTTCTGGCTAATTCTGTAACAATAGCTTCTGCATGCGGCCGGGAAGTAGCCGTCAATATCAGGCAATAATCCCAAACAAAATTCGAATTACTTAAGTCTAAGACCACCGGTTTTTCCGGCTGCTTTTCTCTGGCTATTTCCAAAAGTCTCCTTACTTTTTTTCGAGAACTTAAATCCTTCATCATAATTACCATAACAGATTAATATTTGCCAATAATATATTGGAAAGATTTCATATAGTCTTCCTTTTGATTAGTAACTAAAGCTATCTTTACATTGCGCGGATTAAATATTTTTTCTGCCGTACATTTGATCTGTTCGGGAGTAATATTCTTTATCTGTTCTTTTACTTCCCCGAAAGTAAGCACCCCGCCCATCATACATACAGACTCGCCGATATAAAGCATCGAACGTAGAGGTGAATCCAGGTTCATTAAAAGATTACCCAGCAGATAATCTTTTGCCCGCGAAAGTTCGGATTTAGCTACCGGACGCGACTTTAACCTTTTTAATTCTTTCATTATAATTTCAAAAGCCGTTTTTAGATTTTCAGCTTTCAGGCCGCAATGAATTATAAAAGCGCCGGTATCCCGATATTTGGAAACATCTGTTGAGACTTCATAAGCTAAACCGCGTTTTTCCCGGATCGATTCAAATAAACGTGACGACATATTAGCGCCTAAAATAACATGCATGAGTTCAAGGATATACCGGTTTTTATCCGAAAACTTTAAGCCGGGAAAACCCAAAGCTAGATGAGTCTGGCTAAAAGATGTAGTCTGTTGCAGAAAATCAAATCCTTTAGAGAAACTGGCCTTTTTAAAGGGGTTTTTTAAAGGAGATTTGCCGGTTTTTCCGAATTTTTTTTGGATATCATTCCGGATATTCCGGGCGACTTTATCCGCGCAAATAACAATCCGTATATTAGCGGGTGTATAAAACGATT
>CAZBZJ010000103.1:0-624 GCA_964496355.1 uncultured Planctomycetia bacterium
CCGATCTACCAGGTGCAACTAATATCCCGCGTTTCTTGAACCCGCCGGCAGTCATAGCTTCTGTGAGGACATTAACATCGTTAGAATGGTCTATGTGTTTATGTGTCAGAATTATACCGTCAAGATGAGACGGCTTAAGTCCGGGCCGGGATTTTAACATCCTTAACAGAGCCCCGGGTCCGGGGTCTATCGCAACGTTTGTATCTTTACAATCGACCCACAACCCCGCCGAATATCTCAGCTGGTTAATCATTACAAATCTGGCTCCGGCAGTGCCTAAAAATTTTATATAATCCATATTAGTATTTCTCGTTCCATCTATCCTTTATTTCCTGGTTGATCTCATTCATTTGTTTAAGCCCGATTTTAAAGCCTTCCCTCCGCGGTAAAGGCCTCTTTTTGGTATTCTCATCTAAGAAAATATGAGTGCTTTTATGATGCGCTCCTTTTTGTTTAATATCATATGCTAACTGTTTATCGTCGGTAATTACTATTATAGAACTTGGATTTTTGCCCTTATCAACCATATCCTTTATAAGAGTATCCGCATCCCTGCCTTTTGAAAACTTAACACTGATATCGCCGAAACCGGATGAAGAAGCATACACGTCCTCTCTACCGTCA
>CAZBZJ010000103.1:634-5023 GCA_964496355.1 uncultured Planctomycetia bacterium
ATTGTAACTTTATTTCGTTTACTCATTGTTGACTTAAAACCAGACATCAACCGTATTAAATGTTCACGTTTTGAAGCTAAGTTCAGGCTTTTAATGGCCGGTATTTTGTTTATGAGATTGTAACCGTCGATTATAAAATGTAACATATAAAATCCCTCCGCAAACACCCAATATAATATAAAAGAAAGAGATCAATAATGATACACCAAAAGCTCTGGCTTCATCAACTCCTACTTGCGAAAAGAAATAGACTCCGGCTGCCTGTCCGGTGCCCAATCCGGCAATAGTTACAGGGATTAAGGATATTGTCATAATCACCGGAATAAGCACAAAATAAATTATAGCCGGAATCTGAATACCAAACGATAATCCCAGCAGATAAAAACTTACCGGCGTACCAAGCTGGATAATAAACGCCAGGAACATTACTTTTAAAAATGCCTTTGGGTTCTGCCGAAAAAAATATAGGTTATCATGAAATTTCTTTAATTTATCCCGGATGTTAGGCATATGTTTAAATATAAACATAAAAAAATTAAATATCCTTCTGCTGAAAAAAACTCCGGATATAATGGCAACTATCACCGCAAGCGCAGAAACAGCTAATATTATGCTAGTATCGTTTATTACCGTAATCCCGGCCAACAATGCTAATACCGCTACAATACAGAGGCTAACCAATCCCGAAAACCGGTCTATGACTACCGAGGCAATAGTTTTCTTTGCATCCTCTTTCTTATCAAAACTTAAAATACTGGCGCGGAAAACGTCTTGGGCTACAACGGAAGGAAACAAAACATTAAAAAATAAACCTGAAAAAAACAGCAGGAATAGGTCTTTATATTTCGAATATACACCTAAAGCCGACAAACAAACTTTCCAGCGTAAGATTCCTATCAGATGCAAACATATGAAAATTAAAAAACCCCATAAAAATAGGCGTAAATCTATATGCTCGAACTGTGAAATAATATCGTCATATGGAACAATACCAAACAGGACAAATAATATTCCGAAACTTACAAATAACCTTAGTATAAAATGGATTCTTTTACGCAATTTTAAATTGTTAAAAACTAGCGTCCCGAGGCGGTTTTTCGCTGTGTCATTTTGATTTTGTTCAATTGTGCGCCTACCTTTAACCGCTGTAAAACCGAAACCCTGTCGATAAACAAGACGCCGTTTATATGGTCGATTTCATGCTGTAAGATTACAGCCAAAACTCCGCCAGTCTCTAAATCAACAGATTCGCCTTTTTCATTCATAAAATTGGCCTTAATCCGGCTGGATCGCCGGACTGTCAGGCTTATACCCGGAAAACTCAAGCAGCCTTCTTCAAATTTAATCTTACCACTACGCCTGATTATTCTGGGGTTTATAAGCCGGTATTTTTTCTGAGGCGTATGGATTACTACCAGCGATAAATCCAAACCTGCCTGGTTAGCAGCTAAGCCTGCCCCTTGATCCAAATGCATAAGAAGCTCCATCTCTTCTAAATATTTTTTTATTTCAGGAGTTATCATGGAAACTTTTCTGCACTTTTTCCTTAATATCGGGCTGCCATATAGCTGGATCTTTAATCTATTAGTTATGTTCTCCATAGCTTCTACACTCACTAATTTAACCGGGATTATTTGCGGAAATTTTTCTCTATCTTGTTATCTTCATCCATTACTACATACTCGGCTTTATGGGATGAAACTTCTTGCCGGCTCAATAAACAATACGCTAAAATTATCAACTTATCGCCCTTCAATCCTAACCTGGCAGCCGGGCCGTTCAAACAAATAGGCCCGGTTCCGGAATCACCTTCTATAACATACGTCTGAAAACGACTGCCGTTGTTCATATTAAGGACTTCTACTTTCTCGCCGGCAAATAAACCTGCCTTTTCGATTATATCTCTGCCTATCGTTATACTGCCCTCGTAGTCTAACTGTGTATCGGTGACTCTGGCATAGCTTATCTTTGATTTCAGTTTAAAGAATAACATATATCCTCCATTGTTATCTGAAAAAATTGGTTATTTAGACAAAGCTTGGTCGCTAAGCCTGGCTATCATGAGCTCTTCGTCTGTAGGTATTACCAAGACTTTAGGTTTGATTTTAAGGAATTTTCCAATATGGCTTGTGACACTTTTTACTATATCGGGATTATTCTCGCCAATACCGGCAGTAAAAACAATAGCATCACATCCGCCCATAACATATAGATATGCTCCGATATATTTTTTAAGGCGGTATTTAAACATTTCCAATGCTAATTTACACCTTTTATTCTGAGACCGCGCGGCTCGTTTTATTTTCCGCATATCATTACTCAATCCCGATATCCCCAGCAAGCCGCTTTTTTTATTTAGGATTTTATCCACTTCATCAATACTCATATTCAATTGTCTGGCCAGATAAAATATTATTGCCGGATCAATATCTCCACAACGTGTACCCATAAGTAATCCTTCTAAGGGAGTAAACCCCATAGAAGTATCGACTGACCTGCCCTTATCTATCGCTGAAAGGCTGCAGCCGTTTCCCAAATGCACCGTTATTAACTTTAACTGTTTTAACTTCTTTTTGAGTTTTAAAGCAGCCTGTTGTGCCACATATTGATGTGATGTCCCATGGAATCCGTATCTTCTAATTTTATCGCGTTTATAGAATTTATAATCAATGCCATATAAAAAAGCATAATCCGGAATTGTCTGATGAAAAGCCGTATCGAATACGGCCACCTGACTGCCCCCCGGCAAGAGTTTCCGGCAAGCCAGTATACCCTCTAAATTTACCGGATTATGTAAAGGAGCGAGTTTTATATCTTTGCGTATTTCGTCTATTACTTTTTTGTTTATAACTACAGGCTGTTTGAAATTTTCGCCTCCATGAACGACTCTATGGCCTATGCCTTTTATTTTTTTTAACTCTATGCCGGCATTCTTTATATCCGCGAATATTTTTTTAATAGCGTGATGGTGATTTTTGCATTCGCAGGGATCTCCGATATTTTCTACATTATCCTTTAATATAAGTTTGAATCCGCCGAGGCTAAAAAGTTTATATTTAACAGAAGAAGAACCGCAATTAATGACTAAAATCATATGGGGTATTTATTATTTTATTTTATGAAAAATTTCTCTGCGCTCGAATAACCGTTACGGCCGTACAATCAACTATATCCTCTACCGAACATCCTCTCGACAGGTCACTACACGGCTGTTTGAAACCCAGGACTATCGGCCCTAAAGCCCGGGCTTTGGCTAAACGCTGGGTCAATTTATAACAGATATTGCCTGCATCCAAATTGGGAAAGATCAAAACATTGGCTTTACCGGCAACCGCGCTCTGAGGCAGTTTTCGCCTGGCAACTTCGTCGTCTAAAGCCGCATCAGCCTGAAGTTCACCGTCTACCAATAAATCCGGCCATCTTTCTTTTGTTATTTGCGTTGCTTCCCGGATTTTATCTATCCATCTGCCTTTAGCCGACCCTTTAGTCGAAAAACTCAGAAAAGCGATTCTCGGTTCATAGCCCAATGTATCTTTAATAAACCGAGCTGAAGAAAATGCGATATAACTTAACTGTTCGGCTGTAGGATAAGGGATAATCCCACAATCTGCATATATGAATACTCCTCTTTCTCCGTAAGAGCACTTAGGAACAGCCATTATGAAACAGCTTGAAATAAGGTGTATTTGAGGGTCAACATCTAAACAATGTATTGCTGCCCTGGCTACAGATGAGGTAGGATAACTTGCTCCGGCTACCACGCCGTCAATATAACCCAATTGTACCGACATCATAGCATAATATAAAGGGTCTTCCATAAGTTCCCGGACTTCTTCAAAGCTGTTGTATTTATTAGGCTTATTTTTATAATAGATATTGGCAAATTCTTCCTGTTTCTCCTTTTCCATATTATCAGGAGTCAATAATATAGGGTCTGCTATTCCTTCGTCCTTGATAACCTGCACCGCCTGTTGTACACGATCGTCCTTAAAGTCCGGAAACACTATTCTTTTAGGCGCGTGTTTAGCTTTACTCCGTAGATCCTCTATAAGCGTATTCATTCCATACTCCCGGTATAATTATCAGGTATAAGTTTAATTATACCTGATTACAAAGATTATTTAAAAGATTACAAGATTAATCAATTATTGTAATTAGTCCCAAATTGCTGTAATCAAGATATCCTGCCACCTTCAGCTTTCGGATATCTTTTATTCTGAAAAAAAGACTGTATTAAAAACCTGCTTTCTTCGGCAAGAATCCCGGAACTAACTCTGAACCGATGGTTCAAACCCAGCTTGTTAACATCAGCTACAGATCCCATACCGCCGAATTTAGGCTCGAATATACCAAAATGTACTTCTTTTACTCTGGACAACACCAGAGCCG
>CAZBZJ010000104.1:0-4926 GCA_964496355.1 uncultured Planctomycetia bacterium
AATCATACATCTTTTCCTTCAATGATAAAGGCAGACTGTCATAGACTATATTCTGAAACTGGGTAGCCAGATGGACTTCCGCGGTCTCTACTTCCGGAAATTTATGAAAAGCTTCCGGAGGTAAAGTAGAAGCACCATGCTGGACTGCTCCGGATAAACCGAATTCCTTACGAGCAGCCTCAGATATGTTTTTTAAAGTATCGAAGTCTATACTTACCTGAGCTAAAGTTCCGTCTGGCATAACTACTCCTCCGTGGGAGGTGCCGGTCTGCACGCTCATCTTAGAAATCCCTTTTAAATCGCCGACATAAGAAAGATACCCTTTCATAAAAGCCCTGAGTTCTTCAGGAGTAGAGTTCTTTTTTCCTACTTCGCCGATCTCTCCGCCGACAGAAATATTTACATTTTGAGGCTGGTGTTCTCGAATAAATTTAGTTAAAAGGCCGCAGACTTCATAGTTGAGTTTCTGCTGTTCAGAAAGAGCCTCTTTTTCTAAATCTACTAAAGTCGAAGAATCGATATCGATATTATAAAAACCGGCCTTAATAGCTTCGGTAATTAAATCTTTCAGCTTGCCAATCTCTGCGTCAGGGTTAGATGAATAGTTGGTTTCTTTAACCTGAAAATGGTCGCCCTGAACAAAGACCGGACCCTTATACCCTTCTTTCATGGCAGCAGCTAAGATAACACTGACATACTCGTTAGGCGGCTGGTCGGTATAACCTATCTCTGATTTAGCAATCTCGAAAATAAATGCGCCGGCATTATATTTCTTGGCTACCTTAAAAATAGAGCGTGCAGCTTCATACGTAAACATACGCAGGTTCATAGCCGGCACGGTAAATCCTGATATATCTTTCCGGCCCCGCGCTTCGTAAAACTCCTGAATCGAAGACGGGTATACCTGCAGTTTTTGAGCCGCCTGCCAGACAATCCAGTAACACAGGTCTTTTACATCCCGGGATTCTGAAAGGATTATATTTTTTACAAGTAAATCCATATCCTGTGAGATTTTATCAAGCGCTTCTACTTTCACATCATCTTCTACTACAAGAGCATTTAATTTCTGTATCAACTCTTTTGAATCATTAACAACCATTTTTCCGCTCCTTTTTTAAAAATATTTTAAAAAATTTAAGTTCCAATCTGCCAGCTGGCAAGATATTTCTTTTGAGCAGTTGTAAGATTATCTATTTTAACACCGAGTGACTTTAATTTTAACCTGGCGATATTTTTATCGATAGCTTCAGAAACAGGATATACCTTGTTATCCAACTTAGCCTTATTCTTAGCTATAAATTCTACGCCCAAAGCCTGATTAGCAAAACTAAGGTCCATTACTTCGGCAGGATGTCCTTCCGCAGAAGCCAGGTTAACCAGCCTTCCCTCGCCCAGAACATATACGCGCCTTCCGGAGATTTTAAGTATATATCGAGTCACTAGAGGTTTTACCTCTTTCTTGTTTTTACTTAAACCTTCTAATCCTTTTAAGTCGATCTCAACGTTAAAATGGCCGGCATTCGCAATAATAGCGCAGTCTTTCATCACTTTAAAATGTTCTTTGCGTATTACGTCAATATCTCCGGTAGTAGTAACGAAAATATCTCCTTTAGAGGCCGCCTTTTTAATCGGCATAACCGAAAACCCGTCCATTACCGCTTCCAGCGCACGTAAAGGATCGGTTTCGACTACAGTTACATTAGCACCCATACCTTTAGCCCGCATCGCAATACCTTTGCCGCACCATCCATATCCACAGACCACAAAGATACTGCCGGCTATAAGTTTATTAGTAGCTCTCAATATACCGTCGATAGTAGACTGTCCTGTACCATACCGGTTATCAAAAAGATGTTTTGTGAGAGCATCGTTTACAGCTATCACCGGATATAATAACCTGCCTTCTTTCTCTAAAGCCCTCAATCTTATAACTCCGGTCGTAGTTTCTTCTGTGCCGCCCCACGGCAAACTTTTATTTTTATTTTTAGCCGCTTGCTTATGGGTTGTAGATACTAAATCGGCACCGTCATCCAGGGTTATTTTAGGAGTTGTAGCAAGTACAGAGTTAATATGCTTATAATAGGTATTCCGGTTTTCACCGCGGATAGCAAAAACTTCTATACCGAAATCTTCGATTAAACTGGCGGCAACATCATCCTGGGTAGATAACGGGTTTGACGCGCATACCCTTAAAACAGCGCCTGCCTGTTTTAAAGTTATCATTAAAACAGCCGTTTCTGTAGTAACGTGCAAACAAGCTGAAACCGGGATATTCCTTAACGGCTTTTCTTTGGAAAACCTTTTTTTAATTAATCCTAACACTGGCATTCTCTGTTCTGCCCATTCAATACGGGCTTTACCTGCTTTCTTTAATTTCTTATCCTTAATGTCACATGCCATTATTATCCTTTCTTTAGTCGATGAACCAACAAATATAATACAAAACTTACTGCAAAATCTTCTTTAAGGCACCGGCTTTATCGGTTTTCTCCCACATAAATTCTTCTTCTTGCCGGCCAAAATGCCCATAAGATGCAGTCTTAGTATAAATAGGCCTTAAAAGCTGTAACTCTTCGATAATACCCTTAGGAGTCAATACAAATATCTCTCTTACAGCCTGAGAAAGTTTAGCTTCATCGACTTTGCCGGTATTGAAAGTCTCAATCCTTATCTCTACAGGGTCAGCTACACCGATACAATAAGCCAGCTGAACTTCACATTCATCTGCCAAATCAGCCGCAACTATGTTTTTTGCTATATACCTTGCCATATAAGAAGCCGACCTGTCGACTTTTGTAGGGTCTTTTCCCGAAAAACATCCGCCTCCGTGCCTTGCCCAGCCGCCGTATGTATCGACCATAATCTTTCGGCCGGTAACCCCGGTATCAGATATAGGGCCGCCTACTTCAAATCTACCGGTTGCATTAATAAATATCTTTGTATTTTTATCTACCAGAGATTCCGGTAAAATCGGGTCTATAACTAACTTTTTAACGTCAGCCCTAAGGTCTTCGGTTTTAACGGCGTTAGAATGATGGGCGCCTATTATAACAGTATCAATCCTTTTAGGAATATTATTTTCATACTCGATTGTTACCTGCGATTTTCCGTCTGGCCTTAAATACCGGAGAATGTCATCTTTTCTAACCTGACTTAGCTTTTTTACAAGTTTATGTGACAACATAATAGGTAAAGGCATTAACTCTTCGGTCTGGTTACAGGCATATCCAAACATCAAACCCTGATCTCCAGCTCCTCCTGTATCTACACCCAAAGCTATATCGACAGATTGTTCTTGAATAGACGTAATTACTCCGCAACTATCGTAATCAAAGCCGGTATGCGGGTCAGTATAACCTATATCTTTTAGAATCTGCCTGGCTAGCTTAGGTATAGCTACATATGTAGTAGTTGTAATTTCACCGGCTACATAAATTACACCCCGGGTAGCCAAAACTTCACAGGCGACCCGTGACCGCGGGTCATCTTTAATAGCTGCGTCTAAAACAGCGTCGGAAAGCTGGTCGCACATCTTATCAGGATGCCCTTCAGTCACTGATTCTGAAGTAAAATAACCGTTCATTTCTTTCTCCTTTCTAATACAATGTTAGTCTAAGGAGGCCCCGAATATATCTTTCGCTTTTTCTAAAGCCTCTTTAGTGCCCACATCCAGCCATTTACCGTCGAATGTATACCCGTAAACTTCGTTTGCTTTACATAACCAACTGATATACTGGCCGGTCGTATCTTTATCTTTACGTTCCCGGCTATATTCGTTAAATAGGCTTAAGGAATCAGCGGGAAAATAATATATACAAGTACCGGCTAAAGTCGATTCGGGTTGTTCTGGTTTCTCTTTAAAATCAATTATACGGCTCCGACTGTCTAAACTGGCTATACCAAAGCGTTTAGCTTCATTTATTAAACTTACGTCATATAAACCGACAACCGGTTTATTCTTTTTTTGAGCAAAATCAACAAACTCTTTTAAATCCCAGCTAAAGATATTGTCACTGCCTAAAACTAAACAATCTGTTTGAATACCTCTATCCTTTATAGCAAACTCTATATCACCGATAGAACCTAACCGGTCTTCTTCTCTCTGAGTCTGGTCATTCAGTATATCTATCGGAGAATCAGAATACTGTTTTGACCAATCAAGGAACCTTCCATAAAATTTTTCGTTAGTAACCACAGTTATATGTGAATTTCCGATAGGTTTGGCTTTATTAACTAAAAAATCAAGCAAATACTTGCCGCCTATCTGTAATAGCGCTTTGGGTATATCCAATGTTATAGGATATAATCTGGTTCCGTATCCGGCAGCAAGAATAAGAATTTCCATATTATCTTGTTCCAACAATATCTTTATAGCTCTTTTTTAAGGCATTTCTTAAATAATCACTGGCAAATCTATTGACTTCTTTGGCGCAACAAAACTTGCCGGCTTCCTCGACAATTCTTTTAGCATCCTCAAATTTCACTTCTCTGATCAGTTTCTTTATTTTAGGTATACCCGGCGGCGAAACACTAAATTCGTCTAAACCCATACCTAAAAGCAAAAACGAAAACACAGGCTCCGATGCCATTTCCCCGCACATTCCGACCCATATACCGGCTTCATGCGCATTATCGACTATACTCTTAATTAGTTTTAAAATACCCGGATGGCCCGGCTCATAAAGGTAACCTACCTTCTCGTTACCTCTGTCAACCGCCAGTGAATACTGGATCAAATCATTAGTCCCTATACTAAAAAAATCGGATTCCTGAGCCAGAATATCACTGATTAACGCAGCCGACGGAACTTCTATCATGGTACCTACTTTTATGCTTTCGTCGAATTTAACTCCTTCTCTTTTAAGGTCTTTCTTACAATCAGCCAATACTTTTTTAGCTTCGCGTAACTCTTCTACGCCGGAAATC
>CAZBZJ010000105.1:0-4926 GCA_964496355.1 uncultured Planctomycetia bacterium
TTTTTCATTAGGTTTATATATCCGGCAGTGCTTTTATTCCTCTAGATGCCGAAAGAACACAATTCCGTTTCACAGAACTTATCCAAACTTATCCAGTTTATTGGAACCCCTATTTTTTCAGGATATTCTTTGCGCTTTTTAGGGCAAGCATATACGAGTCGGTTCCCAATCCTGATATTATGCCGGTGACTACGTCAGATATTAACGACTTTTTTCTAAAATCTTCCCGCTTAAAAATATTGGAAAGGTGTACTTCTATGGTTGGGACATCGACAGCCAAAAGGGCATCCCTGATAGCCACGCTGGTATGAGTATAGGCAGCAGGGTTGATTATTATAAAATTATCCTTTTTCATTGCAGCGTTAATCATATTAACTATCTGGCCTTCAGAATTAGACTGGCAGATCCGCAGGGACAAGCCCAGTTTTTCAGCTTCTTTTTTTAGCATGGCGTTTAATTTAGTCAGGCTTACTTTTCCATATATTGAAGTTTCGCGTCTGCCTAATAGGTTCAGGTTTGGCCCGTGAATTATTAAGACTTTGGGTTTGATGGATTTAGGCATTTTATTTCTCGGCCTCCTCTACCAGCATAACCGGAATACCGTCTTTTATGGGATATTTCAGTCCGCATTCGGTACAGATAATCTTATCGTTTTCCAACTTAACTTCTGCTTTGCAGGCAGGGCAAACTAATATTTTCAATAAGTCTTCGTCAATCATAGTTTTCTCCTTCTTGCCTTATTTGAAGGTAGTTATTCCGAAGATGAAAAATGACTTCTTCTAATAAATTCCCTTCTTCTTTCGATAAGTTGCCGCGGGTTTTTTCTCTTAAGACCGGCAGTGTATCTATTAAAAATCTGGCTTGTTTAAAATTTTCTTCTTTTCGTCCGGTTATAGGGCTTTTGACTTTTCCCATAGCAATCATCGCTTGCAGGCTCAGGGATGATACCAAAAGCGAAAAATCAGGCTGGTATTTATCTTTTTCACCAGCGTCATCCCGGTTTTTTTCTCTAGTAGTGTACGTTTCCCATTTCTTTCGTAATTCCTTCTGTGTTAGTTCGTTCATAACATTCTTATTCATTTATATATGCGAGTTCAGCCGAATATTGCTCCGGCGTATCCTACGACCGAGGAATAATCTTTATTAGTTTCTCCGCTGGTGGTATATTTGACCAGTTTAGAATTTTTAATCCCCATGAGTTTTAATATTTCAATCATAATCGCAGCCGGAGCTGTACCGCACATTGTTACGTGATTTTCACTAATCCTCTTAAGAAATTCTTCTGAATTCAGGTGCAGGAGTGCTTCTAAAACATATTTATCTTTAGTCATAGCCTGTTGTTTGGGTTCGTAGTGGGTCATATCCGAAGAGGTGACTATCAGTATTTTTTCTAATAAGCCTGATTCTTTTAAAGTTGTATAAATGTCATTTGCTATCTGTTTATAAGTTTCCAGGCCGGCCTGCGTGCAGACGACCGGAATAAATTTAAAATCTTTAAAAAAATGTTGAAATATAGGGAGTTGGACTTCGACTGAATGTTCGAAGGTATGCGCCTGGCTGTCATCTTCTAAATAGCTGCTTTTTTCAACCAAGCTATGGGCGGTTGAGGAGTCCAGCCTTGCTTGTCCTGACGGCATTTGCCAATTATCTTTGGTGCAAACACTAAAGGGTTTGCCTTTACCGGTATGGTTGGGGCCCATAATTAACACTATATCTTTAGGGGTTATGTGAGCTACGGCCTCGACTGCGGTTTTGCCGGAATAGATGTATCCGGCGTGGGGTAAAAGCGCCCCCTTTATATTACTCTGCCGGCATTCAGGAGGGGTACTTTCCTTTATGAATTTTTCTAATTCTATCCGGTTTGCTGGATAAAAAGTCCCCTTGACTGCGGGTTTTCTAATCATAGCTATAGATATTAACACTTTAGAATAGGCCTGTCAATTGCTTTTAAAATGTATAGAAAGGTTGAATGTCAGGGTGCCGAACTCTTTTAATTCGGCAGGGAATTTCGGGAACGGAGAAGAATTTTTAATGCTGCTTATCGCCAGCCTAGACAGATAATTTGATTTAACGGTTTGTCCTTCTTTTAATTCTATGTCCAGAAGCTTTCCTTTTAGGTCAACTGTGAAATTCAGTAAGATTTTGCCTGATTCTGTAGGCATATAGTTTGAATAAGCTGCTTTGCGTATTTTATTCCGGATTTTTTCATAATAATTTATATATGCCGGCATAGAATCAAGTTTTTGCCGGGGTTTTGTGAAAATAACGGATTTTTTATTTCGTTCCGGGCGTTCTATTTGCGGTTTTTCCAGCATAATGTTTTCGGTTTTTTTGAGGCTTACCAGCTGGTCTTTAAGGTCAAGGTAAGGCGGCGGTTCTTTAAGCGGGGTTTTATTCGATAACTTGGCCTCTTTTTTTATCTGGCGTTGTTCTATTTTTATGAATTCGGTTTTGGGGTCTTCAGGTACATTTCTGTAAAAGTCAAACGGGTTAAATGGAGAAAACCCTATTATTGCTATATGTATGCCGGCTGATAAGATTAACGCGATGTTAAAGAAACTTTTCATGGCAAAATTATAACATAGCCTGTAGTTTTTGTATAGAGCCTGTCTACTTTATGTTAGAACTGGTATCTGGCTCCGAGATACCAGCTGAAGTTGGGGGTTTGGTAGCCGTCGTTGACTTCATATTCATAATCGAGAATATTTTCGAGACGAACAAAAAACTCTAGAAATTGATTAAGTTTGTAATTTGTGGCAATATTTGCCAGCAAATAGGAGCCGAGTTTCTTTGTCGCAGAAGCCATTCTATTTCCCACATAAGAAAAGCCGGGAGATATTGTCAATTTATCGATTGTAACATCAAGTTTAGCGGTTAATTTGTTGTCTGGCCTATATAGCAATCTTGAACCGTCGGTTTTATCTTCTGTGTCTAAGTGAGTGTAATAGACTCCTACTTTGTTGTTTTGGCCGAATTGGTATTCTAAAAAGTTTTCTATGCCCCAGATACGTGCTTTGCCTACATTCAGATAGTCACTGTATACCCATGGCGCTAATTCCACAGTATTAATCATGTCTTTTATATGGGTATGAAAGTATGTGATTCCTAAATTCAGCCTTTTGCTTATTTTTTGTACAATTCCTGCCTCCCAGCTTTCAGATTTTTCAGGATCAAGGTCAGGATTACCGTAGGTGCCATTATAAAGTTGATATAATGACGGAGCCTTAAACCCTTCTCCGAAAGAAGCCTTTAGCGTAGTAGATGTCGGTTGAAAGGTATAGCTGCCGGATACATTGAATGTGTTATGCGTATCAAAATTTGAATGGTCTTCAAGACGAAAGGCCGCAGATAAAAATAAGTTTTCAGCGGGTGAAAAAATATTTTCTATGTAATAACCCTTTGTGTTTGCTGTTTTTTTGGGGTTTCTGGTAGAATAGGAATAATCTTCTCCGGCTTCTCGTAAGTAGTCAAAACCAAATAAGAGTTTATCATTGTCAAGCAGTTGATAATCTCCTTGCCATTTAACTTGATAGGTTTTTCCATTGTACCAGTTATCAGAAGACGCACTTTCCCAGTTTTTTCTATGTGTGCGGGTGTAGCCTAAGGTAGTTCTATGGGATAGTTTTTCGTTTATCTGTTGTTCAAAATTTATGCCTCCTATGCCTTGATAGAAATAGGCATAGTTATCATTGTCATCTGTTCCCCATCCGTCGTATTCATATTTGGCGTATGTATAATCTGAAATTAATCCTACGTCAATAGCATCGGATAACTTATAGTCCAACCGTAGCGAAGAATTTAATCCTTGATATGAATCGGTTTCATGGTTTCCGTCTTTATATCTAGCCGCGTAAGCATGGTTTATATCGGTTCTTGAAACTGACAATGAATAAGCCAGATTTCCGATTTCTCCTTGCGAAGACAACTTTTCTCGAGCTGTCTGGTAACTACCGAATTCTTGGGTATATTCAAACGAAGGCTTGCCTTTGCCTTTACGGGTTAAAAGCTGTATGGTGCCGCCAATAGAATCAGAGCCGTATAAAGTACTGTAAGGGCCTTTAGTGATTTCTATTTTTTCTAAATTATCCAGAGACATATAATCAAAAGCATAAAAATAACTGCTGGTAGATTGAGGGTCAAAGAGTTTGATCCCATCTAATAAAACTTGTGTATGTGACGACTTAGCTCCCCTTATGAATACGCTACTGTCTCCTCCTTTGGTTCCTGAGCTTTTTATATATAAACTAGGAATGCCCTCTATTGCTTTATCGAATGTAAAAACACCTTCGGAATTAGCTTTTTCTGTTGAAATTATATCGACTGACGCTGGCGATTGAAATGTGCTTGTGGGAGTTTTATAGGGAGTAATTATTATCTGTCCGAGGCTGATTTCGTTATTTTGGCTAATTTTTTCTGCCCAGGAATACTGCATTAAGATACAACTTGCGATAGAAATAAACAAAACCTTGAATTTCATTTCGCTTTACCTCCTTTTTCATTACCGTAAAAATAAAAAAACCCTTGACGTCTCTTGACATCAAGGGTTGCACCCGTCTTGACTTCACCCGTATTGTTAAAACAAAAATCCTCAGGGTTATTCCGCGATACCCTAAAGTTTTCGGTATTCTTTCAGGTTCAGGTATTCTGGCTTCCTTTCACCCTCCGGCCGCCTTCCCGTCATATAGACAGTGGCATATATTGCCGCGGGAGTTTCTCAAAATTACTTTTGAGCACAGGTTACAGCTGCGGGACAGCTGCCGATTTTTCCGGTAGTTCCGGAATCACGGCATTCCCTAAAACCTAAAAAGTATTAATTTAATAAAAGAGCAGTTTTAATTTTTTTATTTTCCAGCTTGTTCAGAATAAGCTGATAGGTTCCAAACAAAACGGTAACGTAAACCAGGTTTCCGGCTAATGAAGTCCGGA
>CAZBZJ010000106.1:0-4920 GCA_964496355.1 uncultured Planctomycetia bacterium
GGTTAACGAAGCGGCTGTTGTTAAGGGGATCAATATCTATCCGGTAGAAAGTTTGAATCAACTAATTGCTTTTCTTACAGGCTTTATAGATTTAAACCCGGTAGAGAATACGCGTGATAACAAAAAGCCGGATTCTGTCCAGGCAGAGTTTGATATGTCCGAAATTTTAGGCCAGGAACAGGCTAAAAGAGCTATGGAAATAGCCGCAGCCGGCGGGCATAACCTATTTATGGTAGGCAGCCCTGGTTCCGGTAAGACGATGTTAGCTCGAGCTTTTTCCGGCATTTTGCCGTCTTTGAATGAAGAAGAATCGCTTGAAGTTACTAAAATATATTCGACTGCCGGGCTTATTCCGCCGGAAGGCTCGGTAATTAAAACCCGCCCTTTCAGATCTCCCCACCATACGATTTCTTCGGTTGGCCTTATAGGCGGCGGGAGTAACCTGAATCCGGGTGAAGTCAGTTTAGCTCATAGAGGGGTATTATTTTTAGATGAATTTAATGAATTTCCCCGTTCAGTTTTAGAGGCTTTACGGCAGCCTCTGGAAGACAACCGTATAGCTATTAGCCGGAGTAAAGGCAAAGCAATTTTTCCATCCCAGATAGTACTGCTTGCTTCCGCCAATCCTTGTCCTTGCGGGTTTTTATATCATCCAAAAAAACAATGTATTTGTACTCAAAGAGAGATAGAAAAATACCGAAAAAAGATTTCTGGCCCCTTATTAGACCGCATAGACCTTTTTCTGGAAGTGCCGGTAGTAGATATAAAGGCATTATCGCAGGATCAGCGGGTCAAAAGGTCTTTAGAAAGTTCGGATAAAATCCGGCAGAGAGTTTCAAAAGCAAGGAAGAAACAAAAAAAGCGGTTTAACAAAGAACATATTTATACGAACGCTGAAATGGTTAATCGGCATATTAGAAAGTACTGCAGCCTTCCTTCCGAGGTAAGTAAGCTTTTAGTTACAGCTACTGCTAACTTTTCGCTATCGGCGCGTTCTTATTTTAAGATGATAAAGATTGCCCGTACTATTGCCGATTTAGATAATTCCGAGGGTATCACATTAGCACATATGGCCGAAGCTTTACAGTACCGCTATCATCAAAAAAATGATTTTATAAGTTAAATTTTGTTTTTCCACCGTGTAGGGGGGAAACCGCTTCCTACCGCGTAGGTGGGAATTTGGGAAAGGATTAATGTAAGGTGTTATATATATGAGAAAGGATAAATTAGTAACTTCGGAAATCTACCATGTTTATAATAAGAGTATTGCAGGATTTGAAATATTTAGGGATTTCTCTTGTTATACAAGAATAATGGAGGTTATCCGTTATTACCAGAAAGAAAATCCTTCGTGTAAATATTCGGACTTTATTCGAAAACCCAATGAAGAGAAGAATAACTATTACATTGAAATTACTTCTGGTGAACGTCAAAAATTAGTAGAAATAATTGCTTACTGTATTATGCCAACACATGTGCATTTGGTTTTGAAACAATTAAAAGACAAAGGGATATCTATATTCATGAACAATATTCTTAATAGTTATACTCGATATTTTAATGTTCGGCACAAAAGAAAAGGTCCTTTGTGGGAAGGGAGATTCCAGGATGTCCTTATTCGGACTGAAGAGCAATTGCTGCATCTAACCCGATATGTGCATTTAAATCCTGTAACTGCTTATTTAGTTAATCGACCGGAGGATTGGATTTTTTCATCGTGTCAAGAATATATAGGAAACAGGGAAAAAGCCGATAAGATATGTCAGTATGAAGATATTCTGGAGGTTGAAATCAATTCTTATAAAAAATTTATATATGATAGAATTCACTATCAACGGGAGCTTGCGAAGATAAAAAATCTGCTTTTAGATTAGAAACCGCTTCCTACCGCGTAACCGCTTCCTACCGCGTAGGTGGGAAAGATGCTTTCAAGTGTAGGTTGGGGATGATGAAGAATATGGAGACTAGTAATTTAACAGTAGGCAGATTTGGAGAGGGGATTGCCAGGCAATATCTTGAGAAAAAGGGATACAAGACAATCGAGCAAAATTACAGGACTAGGTATTGTGAGATCGATCTAATCGTTTCAGATAAAACTACTTTAGTTTTCGTAGAAGTTAGGACAAAGAAGAATGAATTATTTGGCAGCCCAGAAGATACCTTGAATAAGAAAAAACTGAATAAGTTAAGAAAAGGTTCAGTATGGTATGTTTATAAAGAAAAGCATGGTAAAACATACAGGATAGATGCGGTATGTATTGTGTTGGGAGAGAATGATAAGATACAACGGATTAACCACTATTTGAATATTACAGCTATTTTTTAAGGTGGTCTTTTAAACGGTTAGATATCTGTTCATCTTTGTTATGTGAATGGCGGCGCCAGGAATCAAGTACCATTACCAGAATTTGGCCTGTTTGGCTTTCAAAGGACCAGCGTATTCCCATGATAATAGCTCCTGCTAGAAATTGTAAGAAATATTTTGGAATAAGGAATGATAAAATAAAAAAGATTATAGTGCCAGATAAAAAGAACCATCTTTTTGCTTTACTTTTAGCAGAGTTTTTCTTACTTTTATCGATTATTCCTAAAGAAGCCTTAGTTTTGTTGATCATTTTTTCCGGCACAGAAGGCAGCCCTTTCCGGAAAGATTTATTTAAAGCTTCATAGGCAGTGCTGATCTGGTTTAAACAAAAGCTGCATTCGGCAATATGGTTTTCTATTTCTTGCCGTTTTTGTTTATCCAGTGTATTTCTAAGGTAGCCGAGTAAAGTTTCGTTGTCAGGACAGTTTGCCGTTTTTCTCATTTTGGTATTTCTAGCTTTGTCTTGTAAATATTCCTTTATTAATTTATCTTCTGTTTCCATCGTTTTTTATCCCCTATATTATAGACGAAATTAATCGCACATTTCTTTCATTTTTTTTAATTTATTTCGAATTTTTTCTTTTGTCCGGAAAATTATAGTAGATACAGTATTTATAGGTAATGACATTATTTTTGCAATTTGCTTATAGGATTTGTTTTCCAGTAGGTTTAGTGAAATAACCATTTTCTCTTTGTCCGGCAATTGTTCTATGATTTCGTTGATTAAAGCTGAATAATCACGGCTTAGCATTTCTTCTTCCTGCTGGAAATTGCCAATTTTTGGAAAATCTATAACCAGTTCTTCCTTAAGGCTGATTTTTTTACGTATGTAATCTATGGTTTTATTAGAAGCAATCATTGCTAACCAACCTGAGACAGACCGAATGTCTTTTAATTGAGCTAATTTATTATTTTCTAATATTGTTAGAAAAGTGTCCTGAAAAATATCTTCAATATCGGTTTCCGAACAGGAGAATTTATTTCTTGAGAATTGATTATGTATTGCCCAATACACAATGCGTGAATATTTAGAAAGAAAAATCTGCCAGGATTCCTTGTCTTTCTTAAGGCATTTTTTGATAAGGTGTGCATCGGCCATTAAAAAGAATTCTACCGCCTTATGTAATGTATGTAAAGTGTTAATTGAATGGCTATACAGCACAGGAGCCGAGTATATAGCAAAGTGAAATTTTCAGGCAGAATTATTTTTAATCATTATAAGACGGTGGTAAAATAGCCTTATAAAACGTTTACTTGAAGGGGCTGATATTTATATATGAGGACATTACTGGATATTATTAAATCATTCCGGGGGCATCCGGATCAGATAGCTGCCTCTTTTTTTCAGGAAGATAACTTTATAAATAAAGGTTATGGAGATTTATTTGGAGATGTCAAGGCAGTCTCCGAAGGTTTGGCAGGTGAGGGCGTTCAGCCCGGTGATAGAATAATCGTACTAGCTCCCAACTCGTATGAATGGATAATCATAGCTTTAGGTATCATTAAGGCCGGGGCTGTGGTTATTCCTGTGGACATACAACTTGACGATGTTTCTTTCCAACATATTTTGCATGATAGCCGGGCAGAGAGAATATTTACTACAGAGGATAGTTCTAAAAAGATTGAAAAATTATCCAAAACTACCCTTTCGTTATATCTCCTTGATGTAGGCCGAGAGCATTCTCAAAATTGGCGCCGTATTTTGCGGAATAAGAAAAGTTTTGTTCCTGAAGCCAAACCTGAAAATATAGTTGTGATGTTTTATACTTCCGGTACTACAGGTAAACCGAAAGGCGTGCCTTTATCACATAAAAATATCCTTTCTCAGTTGAATCCTATAAAACAAATAAAAATCGTGCGTGCTGAAGATAAGATTCTTTTGCCGTTGCCGTTACATCACGTATATCCATTTGTTGTCGGTTTATTGGTGCCTTTATCTCTGGGTTCCCAAGTAATATTCCCTTATTCTATGGTCGGACCGCAGATAATCAGGGCTTTAAAGGAAGGCAAGGTGAGTGTGATAATTGGTGTTCCCCGTTTATACCGAGCCTTGTATGAAGGAATTCAGTCGCAGTTAAAGAAGAGAGGCAAAATAGCAGGTTTTAGCGCTAATATTTTGATACATATAAGTTTTTTAACTTATAAATATTGTCATTTACATATAGGTAAATGGTTATTGAGTTTTATACATAAAAAAATAGGGCCGAATTTAAAACTGTTGGCGTCCGGGGGGTCGGCCTTATCTGCGGAATTAAACTATAAATTAGAAGCTTTGGGATGGACGGTGTGTCAGGGATATGGTTTGAGTGAGACATCACCGATTTTAACTTTGAACCAGCCGCAGTTGAGGCGGATTGGTAGTGCAGGTAGAGCCCTAAAAAATGTCGAGTTGAAAATTATGTATGATTCGGATGATTTAGGCAAAAGCGGCGAGGTTTTAGTTAGGGGGCCGAATATATTCTCAGGTTACCACAATATGCCAGAAAAGACTAAGGAAGTTTTTACCCCGTTAGAAAAAGCCACCGATTTCAATCGGTGGTCATTACCGATTGAAG
>CAZBZJ010000107.1:0-4883 GCA_964496355.1 uncultured Planctomycetia bacterium
TGTTGCGCTATTGACAAAAACTCTTCCCAATCTTCCGGTGGCTCTTCAGGGTCTATACCGGCATCCTTTAGAAGCTTCTTATTATAAAGCATCTGTATACTCATTGTATCTATAGGCACGCCATATATCCCCGGTTCGACATCATAAACATTGTCTTGTTCAAAACTATTAAACTCCAGAGATATATCAATGAAACTCCTTTGCCATTGCATCCTATTCTCTTCCATATCAGGAGTCAAATCTGCAATCAATCCTTCATTAATAAACGAAGCAAACAAACGCTTATCTCCGAGGATCCCGAACAAATCCGGCAAATCATTAGCTGCGGCCGCAGCATTTATTTTTTGAGAATAGGCACTATGAGGAAACAATTCAAGCCTTACTTTTATACCTTTTTCTTCTTCATATTCTTGTGCTAACCCTTTGAAAATATCGTGTCTATCTGACATCCAATGCCAAACCACTATTTCCGGTTTCTGGCTTTCTCGTTGTTGAGCGCACCCGCAGATAAATATTAAGGATAACATGAACAAACCTACAAACCGTTTCATTTAATATACCTCCTCCGAAATTAAAAATTGCTTAAAAACACCAATAAAATCAACCTTATCGATGAACTTAAATTATACCATAAGAAAACCGGCGTTCAACACTAAAAATCACTGCGATTAAAACAAACTCACCCATAATTTTCCACCGGGCCGGTGGAAAATTATTCTAAAAGTAAGTCTTTTATCCTCTGCAATTCTCTTTGGTCACAAACTCGGCTCTCTACGAATTCTCTATAAGAATCGGTTTCAATATCTATATAATCTTCATAATTACAGATCTTCTCTTTAGCATCTAACAAATATTCTTTGTAAGAAGAAAACTGCCAATCTTCCGGATTTTCGACTAAATAGGCGGTTACTGGATTAAGGTGTATATATCTGGTCAAATGATAAAGCTGCCCATCAGATTCAACTAATATATTCTTAAACGGCCCCTGCCATAAAGGGCCCTTCCTATCACGTGAAGTATTAAAATACCGAGTGTAGCTATTTTCAACATTATTCATAAAAATCGATATGCCCTTATCCTGTAACTGCTTTAGAACTAAATGTATATGCGTTGGCATAAGGCAATAGCAGACTATTCCGACTAACATTTTTGTGCCGGCTAATTTTTTACGCATTCTTTTTTCAAGCGGCTTCTTCTTTTGCTTCCTTATTTCAATTGCCCGTGAGAGTTTAAAAGGTTGTTTATTCCGTTGGTAATATTTGATAGTTTCTATCCCTCTCAAAAAATCCTTTTTTCGGCTGAATATCTTGAAGCCAGCGATACTTTTATTTAGAATATGATATACTTTTCCGGTTTCCAAGGGAACCTTTCTAGATACAGCCATATGTAATCACCTCTTTTCCGTGTCGATATTATACCATTTTTTCCACCGGGCCGGTGGAAAATTTTGGAAATCTTACCGAAAATAAGCTAAGCCAGCATTGGCTTATTTTCTTTTACCTACGCGGTGAAAAGTTTATGGAAGTACGGTATGTACCATATACAGCCGCGGCAATTAAGTAATATTCGCCGTTTATTATCCGTCTTTCTACTGAAAAACCGTTTGCCGTAAGTTTATCCTCATATCTGCTTATCCATTCACCTTTTACCTCTTCTGATTCACGGCCTTCTGTCCAGGGTACAACCCAGAATTCACCGCCGGGTTTGAGCACTCTTTTGGCTTCGTCAAGATAGCTATCAAAAGAATCATCCGGGTTATAACAAGTAACTATATCAAAGCTATTATCACTAAACCCCATTTGTCCTGCATCCATCCAGAGCAATTCAAACCCGAACTGCGCTCCTCTTTCTATATCCAGCCAATCAATATCGATACCTACAATTCTTGCCGCGACTTCTTTCCCTCTTTCCATCATAGTAGTTTCGATTAATTCCCGGATATCAAAATGACAGGCACCGTTTTTGTAATGTCCTAACCCGCTTCCGCTTCCTATATCCAACACCATGGCTTGTTCAACAACACGTCGGCGGTATTCATATGTATCAGGCGGGCTTTCATTATATACAGTCGGGAGAGCGCTGGAACGAGAGTTTATCTCATCCTCTAACCTGCCGAAAAAATCCATATGTTGAGCGACTTTTTGAGCGAATTCTCTACAAGCCTGGGGATAACCAGGATCATAAAAAGCCCTTACTGCTTCCTGGCCTTTAAACATAAACCACTCCTGTATTTGTTCTGGCCTTAAGTATTCCTCTTCCGGACCGGCAAAAATTTCCAATATACTTTTAAAAAGTTTTGCTTGCTTCCAAGAAAGATATCGGCCAGCCCAAGTAAGCATTCCGGCAAATAGATGTCGTTTCCATTCCATTGCTTCATAAATAAATGGCCTTTGCGCTGCGACAGCTGCAGATAAAGACATATCTCCGGTAAGAAATGCTGGCAAATCAGAGATTACTATTAAACGGTTAAATAAATCAAACGGGATTAGTCCTGTATTTATAATTGTTACTTTTGAAACCTCCCCTGCTTTAGTTACTATGCCACTTCTGCAATCTACAAAATTAAATCCTCTGGCTAATATCTCTGCCGCCTCTAAATCTCCCGATTCCGTACTTAAAGCAGTGAAAATCGCAATATCGTCCTCAGCTAAATATCCATCCTCTCTTAAGGCTAATTGCAGCACATCCAGATATCCACTTTTTAACCTATGGCAGTAAATAAGCCCGATCCTGGCCTTAGATAATTGTTCAAAGTTCACTAATGTAGGCTCAGAGGCTGAACTATATATATTCTCAAAAATTTCTCCTAAACACTCCCGGCGTAACCTTATTCTCTCCTCGCCGCCTGATGAATCATACTGATTTCTATACCGGATTACTTCTCGATCTAAATAAATACCGGCTGAAGGGCTACACAAACCTATTGGCATTAACATATCGCCATTAGGTTTACGACCAAAAAGCCAAGTTACCAGCTTTCCGGCTGGCCGGCAATCATAATCCCACAAAGAGACTTTGACATTTTGTAAATCCTGCAGGCTACTGAACGGTTCGCCTGTACTGACTTCACCCGTAGATATGAGTACATCGTTTCGACTTAAGGTACTTTTTAACTCCCGGTAACCCATAAACTCAATCTTTACATCTTGCTCAGGACTCAAACGGTTAAATGCAAAATCTATCATTCTGCCGTATTCTCCTGTAACGTGGGAAGATACAACCCTCACAACTTTCTGCGGAAATATTCTTTTCAGTTCCCGCGCCACCAGAAATGCCGAAGCAATATCGCCAAAACCGCTACTTTTCTTAACTGCTAATAAAACAATTGTATCTGCCTTAACTAATATGTCTGCGAATTCGCCCAGGAACGGATTGCGTCTTAGATTTGCGTCTATTTTTTCAACAGTAAAAACCATGCCCAAAACTACACATCCTGCCAAAACCAGAAGGATAACCGGATTAACGGCAATAGCAGCAAACCAGTTCTCCCACCCCGCCAGGCAGAGCAGACCGGGCAGAAACAGAGCGTTGTTTCTGTTTTTGTCTATGATATCTGGGGGGGTCTCTGCCTTGCTATCCATTTGTCTATCAACCGAACTTGCAGCTTCCATAAGAGCCGGTGGAACAGGAGCTCTAAAGGTTTCCAAATGAGATATATATGCAACAGTAAACGGTCTATCTCTTCCGGTCTCTTTAGCCAAAAGTATCCCAAAATCTTTCTGCCGAAGTCTATGTTTAGTCCGTATATCTTTCAACCTTTTACCAAGATGTGCGAAATGCACCCTATATGCGGCATCTAAGACTTCCGGCCGAACCGTTCTCGTACCTGATTCCATCCGTGATATATATGCCTTACTACAATGATTGTTCCTACCAAGTTGTTCAGCAAGTAACCTGCCAAACTCTTTCATTGTTAATCCCAAAGTCTGGCGAATAGCTTTAAGCTTAATCCCAGAATGCTTTCTATACAAATCATCCGCGGCCTCCAAAATCTCCGGTAAAACATAAACTCTACCCTGCTCCATAGCTAAAATATATGAACGCGAATAAGGCCTATCTCTACCGAGTTGTTCGCCAATCATCCGGCCAAATTCTTCCGGCTTAATTCTTAACCTGACACGAATAGCCTTTAACCTGGTTCCCGAAAATTCTCTATATACACCATAAGCGGCATCCAAGACTTCAGGAGGTGTATCTTTTCTACCTGATTCCATATGCGATATAGACACACCGGCATAAGATTTACTTCTACCAAATTGTTTGCCAATAAGCCGGCCAAATTCTTTCTGTGTGAATCCAAGTACAACACGAATATATTTAAGCCTGTCTCCGGATATTTTCCGGTACAATCTATGTGCAGCATCTAAATACTTAGGTAAAGTTCTCATCTTGCCTGATTCCATTCCTGATATAAATGCTTTGGTATAAGGTTTTTTTCTACCGGTTTGCTTTGCAAGGAATCTGCCAAACCTTTCCATTGTAAGCTCCAATCTTTCACGGATAGCCTTCAGCCTAGCTCCCGCGAGTTTTTCATACAACTCATTAGCAGCATCCAAGATTTCAGGCAGTATGTTTACCTTCCCTAATTCCATCGCCGATATAAAGGCAGCGGTATAAGGAGTTTTTCTATCAAGTTGTTCAGCAAGCAACCGGCCGAATTCCGCCATTGTAAACCCTATCCTTTTACGAATAGCTTTTAGCTGAGGCCCGGCATGTTGTGAATATACCTCTTCAGCAGCATCTATGACCTCAGACGGGGCATTCACTTTTTCTATTTCCATTGCATATATATGCCCATTCGTATAAAGATTGTCTCTGCCGAGTTGTTCAGCCAGAAGCCGGCCAAAAACTTTCGGAGAATATCTTAATGACACGCGTATATC
>CAZBZJ010000108.1:0-4817 GCA_964496355.1 uncultured Planctomycetia bacterium
AAATCAAAAAACCTCTGCATTTCTTCTCTGTCCGCATATTTACCTTCAAATATTAGTACTATACCTTTTCTCAGCTGAAATTCTCTTGGCCCAACTGTTTTTGTCTTTTGATTATAAGCATTAGGTATATATAGATTATATGTCTCCTCTTCGGACTTACGCCAATCATCAATATCTTCCAACATCTTTAAAATCGCCGGGTTATCAAAGAAATCCTCTTCCTCTAAATATTCTTTCCCGGACTGAATCGTATTTTTTAATCTTCCTACAAGTGATTCTTCCTCCGTATTTAATCTCCTGCCTGTTACCAGCTTCTGAACAGCCAAACGCCAGCTACGGTCTTTCAAAAATATATCTAAAGGAATAATTTCTGTCTCAAGGCCTTTCTCTTCCTTTAGGTATTTTGCTACTTCCTCTGCAATAGTGGTCTTACCCGAACCGGACCCGCCATCAATAGAAACCAAAGGTGTAGAGCCGGATACCCCTTTATCTATAGATAATTCTATTTGTTGCGCAATTTGCCTAGCCACCGGTTCCAGCTGCATCCGGAAATATTCTTCCTGGCTTTCTGTTACCGGCTCGCCGGTTCGGGGATCGATTGGAGGATGACCGTAATAACCGTGTGCCTTAGCAAAATCATGAACTACCTTAGGCACAAATGCACCGTCTTGGGTATTACGGTAATAAGTTGAAGAAACATGCAGATCAATATCCGGGTCTTTTACCAAAGCTATATCTAAAAATAAATCACAATTATATTCTTCCTGAATCTGTCGGGAAATCTCCTGTAATTCTTCTAAGGTAACCTTTGCTCCATATTCTCCTCTTTGAATAACCGCAAAGGTAATCCGGTGATTAGGATTATTTCCAAAACCATATTTATCAAAGAACTCATACTGCTGGCGCATATATCTCCACATTCTCTCTTCGCTTTCTGCTCCTATAAGATAGAAAAGATGTATTTTTCTGCCGGCATTCAGTTCCAAAAAGCGGTGCATTTCATCACTGCCTTCTAAATCGTTGTTTTCTTCGCTCCCCAAATCCGTATAGCGTACTACCGGATATAAGTCTTCAATAACTTCCTTAACCACAGAATGCCTGTCTTTTATTGATACACGCTCGCAAGCTAACAACTTCTTATAACTAATTTCACCCTGTACCCTAATAACAACCGAATCAAGTTCCAATGCATTCATAGACATAAGAGGAGGCAGGATATGCCCCCAATTCAAAGGGTTACCTGCAATAGGAAAGAATCCTACTCTGACTTCTTCTTCAATATCATGTAGCGGTACTTTCTCCTCCGCCTGCTGAGAATACTTCAATAGATTAACCCGGGCTAATGGATCAATTTTTCCCTGACTGGCTTTTTCAGCAATCTGTTCGAAAGTCCGATTTAGAGCGTGGTAAAGCCGGGAAAGAAAAGCTTCTTTTTTCTTCGCTACATCTGAATCAAAATTCTCAATATTACCCCTGATAGCCTTCCAAGCTTTCTGGACCATTTTTTCTGCTTCTATCTGTTGGCTATCTTTATTAGTAAACCCCGTTAGAGAACTGCGTTCTCTATCGGCTATACCTTTTTCAAGAATTTCTAACCAATCTTCATCGGCGGCTAAACCTAACTTGTTACTTTTCAACCAACTCAAGTGGCTTTCTAAAAGATTATTTTGGATAAGGTATTCGATAGTCTTCTGGCGGGCTTGGGTCTCATTTAAGCCTTGCAGGTGGAAAAGTTCGTGACCGACGAAGATAGCTCTCAACTGGCCTTCGTATTCTTCTTTTCCATGAGCCATGAGCGATGAGCTATGAGCCAATTCTGGTGGTGCATTGGCTAAAGTATTCGGATTAACCAATAACTTATATTTGTTATCACCAGCTTGAACAGTTGCAGCGGGAGTTTCTAGATTAGGGTCAAATTCAATAGTAAAGTTTATGCCGGCTACCGCATCAGAGCCGCCCAGGTAGTTGATTACTTTCTCTTCCATTTGTTCGGCTTGTTTACCTTGCGGTATCCAGCCGGCTGGAAGCATGCGGGCAGGGAAGCTATTTATATTTTCCTCAAATCTTATGCCAGATGTGTGGACTTGCTTCGTGTTTGGGCCGGCCGGCTGAGGCTTTTCGTACATTTCATAACTTCCTCCTTCCATTACAACGGGCCTAATTTCTTTTATCCACTCCGGATATATCTGATATGGCACAAAGATTTCTACTCTTGGATCAGACATACTATATACCGCTCCATCACTAGTCCTTATTGCCTGCTCTCTTGTACGCCTCAGGGCAATATCATCTTCTGGCAAAGTATATGGCAAAAATTCTCCATTATAACGGATAATAAATATTTCTGGCATTTCAATCTTGAAAATATAACCTCGCATAGATTCGCTGTCGTCTTCTTCAGTCGGGCCATTAGCGTCTTGCCGCAATTTAGCGCGAATATTCTTTACTACATCCTCGGCAATTACCGGAAAACATGTAGTAGAAAGAATAAAACTAATAGAATAGTCATAACGCGCGCGAATAAGAACCTCTGGCCTTATCCCTTGTTCACTATGTAGGGTACATATCTTTCTCATTTCATCCTGAATTTCTTCTCTCTCTAAGTACTCCCCATCAGATATCTGTCTTAACCGTGTCAGGAATAGTTTCTCCAATGCCTTGCTTGTATGAAATTTCCTTCTAAAATCCTGGAATTTATCATCAGCGATATCTATGTCTCTTAAAGATTTCAATGCCTTTTCGAAAGATGCTGTTTGCATGCCGTGCCTTCTTATTCTATTCATAGTGTCTTCCGTAACAAATAAGCCCCGAGAGACCGTACTCTTGCCAAGATGTTCCTTAAACGCCTCTCTGATTATGTTCAAGCCAACCGTTCTTGCTCGTTTAAGCGTAAATACATCCCTCACAAAACGCACAAACTCATCTGTGCGAGTAGAAATTCCCGGTTCAACCAGAAGAGGAATAAATTCCTCTCCCAACTCTTTCTCCACAAACTCAATGGCTTTTATCCCGCAAGTCTTACCTAAATCATAAACGACCTTAACGCAAGGGTCTACCTTATCTCTTAACTGGCAATAATAACCATCCAAACCTATCTCAGGAAGTCTACGCAACAACATATTTCTGTCGAGTATTTCAACTAAATCAAGGTCTTCCCTTATTCCTTCATCTGCAGATTCTGTCCACGACGAGTCATTTTGCTGTACCGACAACCAATCGGCATCAGCAACTATCCCTAAATCATTATCCTCCAGCCAATTGATATGCTCCTCTATTGAAACACCTGCCTTCTCCCCACGAAGGTATTCTATAGTCTTCCGGCGGGCTTCTTGCTCGTTGTAACCCTGCAGGTGGAATAGTTCGTGGCCGGCAAAGATTACTCTGAGCTGCTCGGGTGAGGCACGTAAAATTTTACTATTAACAAGCAGAATAAATCTACCATCTTTTTGCTCAACTTCTGCCGGTGAACCAAGAGTTGAGTTGATTATTACTTCTACTCCTTCTTCAGCGATTATATCTCCCTGATCTAAAGCTTGTTTGATTGCGTTTAATTCGGATTCTGTTGCAGGCCTGTCGTGTTCAGAAAGCCTATTTTGGTTTTCCAAGATTTGGATACCTTTTTGCGATTGCATATAGGCCGGGTAGTTATTTTCTCTTAACTCCTTTAAAACTTCCTTTCTATGCACCCAGTAGCGGATAAACTGCTCTGTCCAGCCGCGCAGCATATCTTCCCTTACTTTTATCCCTGTAGAAGTTAGCTCGGCTGAGTCTGCCCAGAATACCGGCACCATCTCTACTTTATAACCGGCATATACTGCTAATATCAGCCATTCGGTATCAAAGCTCCAGCCAAGGTCTTTAGCCTGCTTTAGAATAACCTCTTTTATCAACTTTGAGGGGAAGAGTTTAAACCCGCACTGGGTATCCCGGATAAGCTTACCGCCGTCTACCTTAAGCTCTTCCTGCGGGAATAAGCTCTGTTTAGGGTCATTAGTCCTTCCTTTAACTTCTTCTTCGGGGTCATCTTCATCCAGCGCGGGAACAGGCACCCCTCCTAATTTAGACGGCCTGGCCCCTATAGCTACTCTGTTTCTGTCTTCGATTAACGACCTTATCAGAGAGCCGGTCTGGTCTAAGCTGGTGGTAATATCGCAGTCGGTGTAGCCGACTAAATCATTATCGCCGATTTCTGCCTCCAACTGCCTTATCCCGTAAAGAATGGTTCCGCCCTTGGTCATCTGCCGGCGCAGGCTGGGGTCAACATTCATATCGTCAACAGCAAGAATCCGGAATTGATTGTCTATAAAATTTTTATAGGCCGGATCTTTACTTAACATATCCCTGGCCATCCGGGCGGTTTGAGCGCCGGGGCCGTTATCCACCATCACCAGGCGCCAGTCTAATACGCCTTGGTAAGGTTCAAAAAGAGTGTTTAGCTGGCTTATCTTTACCCTTAAAGAATCTTCTCCGTAGGGGTTGTCTTGGCTGCGGGGCCGGATGCGGGCGGTCTCATTAAATACCGAGAAAAACATCCAGACCGTAACCTTTTTGCCTTCTTTTATCCGGCTGGCACTGGCTGATATATTCTTTCTGGATGTTCTGATCAGCCCTTTAATTTTTACATACTCTTCTTCGGTCAGCGGCCAGATAGAGTCAACTTCGCTTCTTTGCTGCCGGTAAGGATGGCCTGCCTCTAAGTTCCTCAGATGTACCCTTTTAAGGCTCTGGAGATAATCTTCGTCTATCTGATCATCTACTCTCAAATAGTTAAAATAGGTATTTATCAGTTGGCTGTCGATTACCCCGTATTCTCCTTG
>CAZBZJ010000109.1:0-4816 GCA_964496355.1 uncultured Planctomycetia bacterium
GCTAAAAGATTGTGCAGAGCAATCATCTCTGTTATCTGGTTTAAAAATAAAAGTAATACCTAATGGTTTGCCTGTAGATATATTTAAGCGGCGTGATGTATTACAAGCGCGCAAAAAATTTAATCTTCCGCTCGATAAGAAAATAATTATTTTTGGGGCTGGTAATATAGCGGAATATAGAAAGGGGTTTAGATATATGCATGAATTAATTGCTAACTTAAAAGGAAGGGGTAATAAAGAACTATCCGTGGCAGTATTTGGAAAAATGTTTTCTAAAAGGGTTGTAGGCAAGGACCTTGATATGAAATTCCTAGGTGAATTTTCTGATGCTTATTCATTATCCTGGGCCTATAGTGCCGCAGATTTATTAGTTTTGCCTTCTTTGGAGGATAATCTTCCTAATACATTATTGGAGGCGATGGCTTGTGGAATTCCTTGTGTTGCTTTCGATTATAGTGGAGTTTCAGAAATCATTGATCACAAAGTAACTGGATATCTATCAAGATATAAAGATATAGATTCTTTAGCAAATGGTGTATGCTGGATACTAGAGAAACCAGCTAGATATGAGAACCTGCGTAAAGCAGCAGAAGAGCAAGCATTAAAAAACTATTCTCTTGACAGACAAGCAGAGTCCTACGCGAAACTATATGAGTCTATTCTTTGTAGGAATGACAATCTTTTATGAATAAAAAAGAAAAATTATCATGCTTTAACGAGCATTATTCTACGACCAAGAATCTTATGAGGGATTATTCGAAAGCAATTTCTGAATTATTACCTAAATTGAGCAGAAAAGGTGAAGGCGGGTTAAGGGCCAAAGGATATTACAAAACTACTTCTCTAAACAAGCCCTTAATGAGCGTAGTTACTATTACCTTTAATTGCGCTGATGTTTTAGAAAGGACTATTCAGAGTGTAATAGAGCAGACCTATGACAATATAGAATATATTATTGTTGATGGTGATTCTACCGACGGCACATTAGAAGTAATTAAGAAATATGAAGATAGGATCAATTATTGGGTAAGTGAGCCTGATAGAGGGATATCTGATGCTTTTAATAAAGGGATTGGTTTAGTTTCAGGTGAATGGGTGAACTTCTTAAATGCCGGCGATTATTTCCTCTCGGCTAATATTGTAAAAGAGATTATGACCATAGCCTCACGATTGGAGCACTATGTCCGGATTATTACTGGTTTTGCGGTTAGTCAGAATTTTCGGATTCCACCACGGATACTTAGCAATGACATGAGTATATTTAAACGCGCTATGTTATCTCATCAAGGAACCTTTTTTAGAAAAGAGTTATTTGATAAGTATGGCGGGTTTGGTAAACGCTATGGCGTACGTATGGATTATGAATTGATGATAAGGATGTTGCGTAAAGAAAGTTTTAAATTTATAGACAAAGATATCTGCTTTTATAAATCGGGCGGCATTTCAAGGCGTAGGGAACTAGAGGGTGCTTGGGAAGGTTTAGAAATAGAGTCCAAATATACAGGTAATCCGATTACTATATGGCAGAGAATATTTGTATTTTTTATATATTCTATAAATGCTTTGTTGCAACTGAACCCTATTACTAATAGGGTCAGGAGAAAGTTAGTACGAGAAGCTAAGAATATCCTCTGGCCTTTTTTATGAAGATATTTATTCCTTTAGCCCGATCTGGGTTAAAAACAAGACTAGCCAAAATAGTTCAAAATAGATTTTGAGTGCGACAAAATAAGCCGGACCTAAAATGTCGCATATTACAGTATAAATAAGATTATTCCTTGACAAAAAGGAAATATAATAGTATATTTATACTTGTTCAAAAGGATAAAATATGGAAAAGAAAAGGCAAATTAAAGAGATAATAAGCGATTTTCACCAAAAACGGCTGCCTGCTTTTGTGTATCGGGAATTCAAAGGTGGTGTTATCCCCAACAAGATATTTTCGATTATGGGAGTAAGGCGTTCGGGTAAAACTTTCTGTTTTTTTCAGCTGATTAAAGAGATACTTGCAAAAGGCAATGATATTCAGAGTATACTCTTTATTAATTTTGAAGATGACAGAATTTATCCTGTTGATAGAAACCTTCTGTCCGAAATACTTGATGCTTATTATGAACTGTATCCGCATAAGAAGGACAGTACTGTTTATGTGTTTTTTGATGAAATCCAAAATATAGATGGGTGGGAGAAGTTTGCCAGAAGGCTGCTTGATACGGAAAATGTCCGGATTTATGTTACCGGGTCTTCTTCGAAAATGTTAAGCAAAGAGTTATCCACTTCTCTACGTGGCCGGACCCTCGCGCGCGAAATCTTCCCTCTTAATTTCGCCGAATACTTGTACTTTCATAACACTACGCCGGTTGCAAAAACTTCTCGGCAGAGAGCACAGGTTGTGCATCATTTTGAGGCATACCTTAATAAAGGCGGTTTCCCGGAAGTAGCTGATTTAGGCGAAAGAGACCGGGTGGAGATATTACAAGAATATATAAACCTTATTATATATAAGGATTTGATAGAACGGCATAATATTAAAAATATTTCTTTGATTAAATACCTTATTCATTATTTTTTAGCTAATATCTCAAATCTACTTTCGATTAATAAGTTATTTAATGATTTAAAGTCACAGGGTTACAGGGTTTCAAAAGATGCGCTTTTTAACTATGTCTCATATCTTGAAGATGCTTATTGTTTCTTTTCGGTGCCTATATTTTCAGCTTCTTTGAAAATCCGGCAGGTTAATCCCCGCAAAATCTATACAGTCGATCACGGTTTGGCTACTGCCTCTGTTTGGAAACTAAGCGAAGATTACGGCAGGCTGTTGGAGAATATTGTGTTTATTCATCTAAGGCGGGTCTCTCCTTGGATAGGCATATATTACTATATGACTGGTAAAGAAAAAGAGGTTGATTTTGTCGTTTCGGATAAAAATAAAGTTACCGGCCTCATTCAGGTGTGTTATTCTTTAGGCTCAAAAACTTCAAGAGAAAGAGAAGTATCGGCTTTATCTCAGGCAATGGAGGAGTTAAAGGTGAGGGAAGGGTTTATTCTTACCTATAGTGAAGAAGAAACCATAGATTTAGGCAAGAGAAAGATTGTTGTTAAACCCGTATGGGAGTGGGCATTGGAAAGATAAAGGCCAGGTTAAAAGCCTGTAAGGTTTCGCAAGAGGGCCATACTAGAATTAGCTCAAGAAAATTGGTGAACCAAACCTGTGATTCTATAAGGATGTGAACAGGTACATCTCAGGTTTGACTTGAGATATAATTTCCCTGGTAAAAAATACCACACCATCCTAAATGCGACAAAACAGGCCAGGCCTAAAATGTCGCAGATAACCTTAATTAGTTAACATGTAAATTTTAATTGACATTTTAAAATTACATGGTAATATTATGCTGTGGAATACATCCCCCGGCATTTAGAAACTAAAATAAAGCAATATGTCAAGCAATTCCCGGTTGTTGTTTTAACCGGGGCCCGCCAGACAGGTAAATCTACTATACTAAAACATTTATATAGTGACCAGAAGTGGGATTATGTTAATTTGGATAAACGCGGGATTTTGGAGAGGATTAATTCTGACCCGGATCTTTTTGTTAAAGACTTGCGTTCCAATGTTATTATTGATGAAGCGCAAAAAGCCCCGGATATATTCCATTCGATAAAATGGAGGGTTGATGAGGGGTTCAAATATAAAATAATCTTATCCGGATCAGCTAATTTTCATCTTCTGCATAAAGTTACCGAAACTTTAGCCGGAAGGTGCGGCGTATTAGAGTTATTTCCTTTAACTATTAACGAGGTACATAAAAAGAGGAATGTCCTGGAAGCCTGCCTGTTTTCAAAAGATATAGGCAAGCTAGAGGAAAATATTCGTAAGATTAAACCCATCAGAGATGACGCTATTTTTCAACACATTCTTTGGGGGGGCTATCCCAAATTATACAGTTATAAAAATAAAGAACAAAAAACAAACTGGCTTGAAAATTATCGTACTACTTATGTAGAAAGAGATTTAAGAGACTTAGCCCAAGTGGGTGATATTGGAGATTTTCAAAGATTTTATCAGATGCTTGCGTTTCAAATAGGTAATGTCCTCAATCTTTCAAATACCGCTAATGATGTTGGTATTACCGTTCCTACTTGTAGAAAATACTTGCAGTTACTGCAGGCTTCTTATCAATATTTTTTACTTAAACCTTATTCTTTGAATATATCCAAGCGATTGATAAAGTCACCCAAGATATATATGTGGGATACAGGATTATGTAATTATTTTTTAGATAATGACTCGGTTAAGTCGTTAAGGGCAGGCGGTAGATTTGGGAACATATTAGAGAATTGGGTTATTAGCGAGATAAGTAAACAAAACAGCCTATTGACAAAAAAGACTGATATGTATTTTTGGCGAACTTCCAACGGCGGTGAGGTAGACCTTATCATTGAAAGAGGTAAAGATATTATTCCCATAGAGATAAAATCAAATATCAAGATTTCTAAGTTGGCAGTTAAAGGATTGACTAGTTTTATGCAGGTTAAAGTTAAAAAGCGCATACCATTCGGCATAATCTTTTATCGAGGAGACCGAATAGCTCGTTTCAAGGAAAATATATTAATGGTCCCGATTAATTATTTTTGATTATCTCCTCTCCTAAAAATTGATACAATCCTCTAAGCTAAATGCGACAAAACAGGCCGGACCTAAAATGTCGCAGATAAGATTTAATTGACATATATAGGACATATGGTATGTTGTGGTTGAGGTATTATATAGGACATATGTCCTATATAGAATGAAAACAGTCATGTCCCA
>CAZBZJ010000110.1:0-4813 GCA_964496355.1 uncultured Planctomycetia bacterium
ATTTTTACGGATATACATTAATTATTAAAACCTCCATTCTAAGTATGCCTTATTTCATACCTTAATACAATAAAAAAAGTGCGGTTTTACAATAGTTTTACAATTGCTTAGACAGAAGTTAGAAGTCAGAAGTTAGATGGTAGATATCATGGACAGGCTGTCCCTTTGGGGACGTCCTATTTAGGGACACCCCGTGATATAGGTTGAGGTGGAGGTAATTACATATTTACATTTAAAAGGGCGTATGTTAAAGTATTTCTATATAGCATTGATGGCCAGATATATAGTGGTATTATGAAGCAGAGACAAAAACCCAAACTGGTAGATTTTTACCTTTCTGTAGTTATAGTCTCCAGCATTATTCTGAGTGTGTTAGCTTTATGGGCTTTGATACGGCAGTACAGGCTATTGAACGAATTAGTCTCAACTGTACCAGAGCTATCTGCAGAAAAGTATTACTGGCTGGCTTCCGTAGGTAAAATAGGTATATTTACCTTCTCAATGGTGGTCGTTGCCTTAGTAGTTATACTTATTATAAGCAGTTATTTAAGCAGCCGGGATATGCAGCGACAGATGGAATTAACCAGCCTGAAAAACGATTTTGTTTCGAATGTTTCCCACGAGCTTAAAACCCCGCTTACCTCAATAAGGCTTCTTGCTGAGCGGTTATCTCATTTGGAACCCGGAGACAGAGAAAAACAGAAGGAATATTATAACCTTATCCTTTCGCAGAGCCTGCGGCTGAGTTATCTTATAAATAATATCCTGGACTTTGCCAAATTAGAAAAAGACGGCAGGATAGATTATGAGTTTAAGAATCTCGATTTGAATTCTGTGCTCCAGGATTCTTTATCCGGCTATAAGGCAGAATACCTTAATCCGGGTTCGCATATAGAGTTTATACAGCAAGATAATCCTTTACCGGTTTACGGAGATAAACAGGCTTTAAGTAGAGTAGTAACGAATATGCTGGATAATGCTCTCAAATTCTCAGATAAGAATTGTACTGTCGATATTATTACCGGCAGATTATCCGATTCAGAGGCTTTCTTCGAAGTTAAAGACAGAGGGTGCGGGATAGAAGAGGATGATAAAGAGAAGGTTTTTGATCAGTTCTATCATAAAGGAGAAAAGGGGACCGGTTTAGGGTTGACGTTGGTCAAACGTATCGTAGATGCCCATAACGGCCGGATAGAAGTCGAAAGCGCACCCGGCCGGGGCAGCATATTTAGAGTGGCATTGCCTGTGTTAGACGCCAGTAGGGTTCAGGTTTCCTGAAGTTAGAGGTTAGAAGTTAGAGGTTAGAAGTTAGAGGTTAGAGGTTAGAGGTTAGAGGTTAGAGGTTAGAGGTTAGAGGTTAGAAGTTAGAGGTTAGAGGTTAGAGGTTAGAGGTTAGAAGATATGAGAAAGATACTAATAATAGAGGATGAACCGGCTATTCTTTTAGGCCTGAAGGATGAACTTTCTCAGGAGTTTGAGGTTTTTACAGCGCCTAAAGGACAGGACGGATTAAAAATAGCGGTAGATAATAATCCGGATTTAGTTATTTTAGACCTTATTTTACCTGATATCGACGGGTTTTCTGTTTGTAAGGAACTGAAAGAAAAAGGCGTTGATTCTTCGGTTATTATGGTTACAGCCAGAGACCAGACTGTAGATAAAGTCAAAGGGTTAGAGTTAGGCGCTGACGATTATGTTACAAAACCTTTTGACTTAGAAGAGTTAAAAGCCAGGATTAACGCTGTTTTAAGAAGGCGTGATAAAGCCTCTATTCAGCAGTATAGAGATGATGTTTTGGATATTGATTTTAAGCAGTTTCGAGCCAAGAGGAAGAATAAAGCATTAAAGATATCTGCTTTGGGTTTTAAACTTTTACGGTATTTAATTTCGCGAAAAGGCGAAGTGGTTTCCAGGGACGAGTTGTTAAAGCAGGTATGGGGCTATGATATTATTCCCGCAACCCGTACGGTAGACGCGCAGATAAGGCTTTTAAGAAAAAGTATTGGAAGAAAATATATTGTTACTTGCCATGGCATTGGATATAAGTTTCAGCCTTAGATAAAGCCAGCCTTAATGGTTGAAAATATTATCCGTAAAAGGTATAATTGGAAAGGAAATCAATAGGTTATGGAAAATCAAGAACGAAAAAACACAGGTTTGGATATTCCGGATAGTAGGCGCGCAGAATTTATCGACCCGTTTCTTAAGGTCTATAACCGGTTTTTCCTTAACAAATTTTTCCCCCGGAAGTTAGAGGAATACCGCCAGAAAAATAAAAAATTATCTTTATTTATGATTGACCTGGATAATTTTAAACAAGTTAATGATACTTACGGGCACTTGATGGGCGATAAAGTCATTAAGAATATCGCGGATATATTGAAGAGTTCCTTAAGAGGGAATGATTTCTTAATACGGTATGCCGGAGATGAGTTCGTTATTATATTATCGGATGCAGATTTTGAAATTTCGGCAAAGGTAGCCGGCCGGATATTAGAAAAAACCCGGGCTTTTAAGTTGGAGGTTGACGACAGGCAGGTAAGACAGACTATCAGTATAGGTTCGGCTGTATTCCCGGATGAAGCCGGGGATTTAACTACGTTAATTGAGTCTGCCGATCAAGCTTTATATCTTGCTAAACGCCAGGGCCGGAATAATTATGCCAGTTTTAAAGAGGTTAATATCAGCCAGATAAGCGTTAAAGCGGCGATGGATAAACTGCCTTGCCGTAAGTTTGTCGATAGAGCAAAAGAGATTGCTGTAATTAACGAGATGGCAGAAAAAGTTAATAAGTCCGGTAAGTGCCGGGTTATGATTGTTAACGGCGAGTCTGGTATCGGTAAGTCGAGGCTTTTAAGAGAATCTGTTAAGAATCAGGCTGATAAAGGTGCCGACACTATATATATCAATACCTATCAGAAAAACAGCCTGGTGTCGTTTACAGTATTAAGCCGGAGTTTAGACAGCTTTATAAAAGATAAAATGCTGCATGATGAAGAACGGTTAAATCGGATTATCAAACGTATGGATAACGAAGATAAACAGATATTATGTAGTTTGATCCCCTCATTAAAAGAGTTTGTCTCTTTAGAACCTAAACATTCAGAAAGCACTGAGCGTATTTCGGACGCATTCTTAACCTTTATTAAAGCCGGATGGGTAGATGCGGGTGAGTTGTTATGGGTAATAGATAATTCCCAGTATTCAGATGTTCCTTCACTAGAGCTTTTGTTAAAGCTGCTGGAACAGGATGGAGTAAGACTTACATTGATGCTGGGGGTATTGCAGCCGATACCGGTTAATATGCATAAATATGAAAAGATAACAAATATATTTACTAAGGTGGCTTCTTTGCCTAAAACTCATGTTTTGAAACTGGGGAATTTTCCGGAAGGCGATACTAAAGATATGGTCGATTCATTATTTCCCGGTTTAAAAGACAACGCGGAATTTATGAATGATGTCTGGAAATTGACTAAAGGCCAGCCCTTCTTTATCGAAGAATTATTAAAATACCTTGTTGAGAAGTCGTTTATATATTTCCGGAATAATTTGTGGAGGGTAAAGCCGATAAAGAAAGAAATGTTTCCGGTTAGTTTAGAGGAGATACTCAAAAAAAGGTTTGAATCGTTAGACCCTGAAATCCGGGATACGATTTTGATCTCCTCTTTAATCGGCGAAGAGATCAGGCCGGAAATATTGAGTAAAATAGAATCTATCGATGAAGGCGACGTTTTGGAGATTTTGGATAAGGCGCAAAAGCTTAAAATGATAAAAGATGAAGAGAACGGGTTCAGTTTTCATGATATCGTCAAAGAAGCCAGCCTAAAAGAAATCCCCGAAGACCGGAAACAAGAGATTTACAGCAAGGTTTCGTCCGGGCTTATGGATATTTACCGTAATAACATTGAAAATGTCAGTTTCCAGCTGGCTAATATGTTTAACAAATATGATAATGTCGAAAAGCTAAACCGGTTCGTAAGGATGGTGAACGATAGAAGTTCCGCTATCTTTAAGCCGGAAGATGTGCTTAAGTACGTTGAAGAGCTGGCTAAGGTTTCGGCTCAACCCGAAGAAGAAGGCGAAGAGGAAGAACAGGGCGTAGTCGCTTCTGTATCTTTGAAAGACGAAGAAACCGGCAAGGCGGTTGAATTTCTGAAATTTTTCCAGAATGCCGCTAAAGGATTCCGCCTCTATCCCGAAGGAAGTAAAGTAAAGCAGTCTATAATCGATAATTTATATGAAAAATTACACGAGCTTTTGAACAAGTATGAGGTTGTAAGTTTAAGCGAAGTAGAAAAATCCCTGGTGATTAATAAAAAACGGATTGTTCCGAGGATAGCTAAGTTTGTGAATATAGACGAAATGGTTAAGTTTCTTATGGACAGGGATATCCGGACTATTTCTTTTATTAAAGGGTTGACTAAGAAAGAATTGGGCGATTTTTTAGATGTGGCCGTGCTCGATCCCGAAGATATAAAATCTTTGGGTGATTGGAAAGACATATTAAATAAGAAAGGGTTCAGGAATATATCTGTAAACAAAGCAGTTTTTGTTTCGCCGCAGGCTAAAAAGTCAAGGCCCGGTATACGGGATAAAATGGAAAGCGCGATGATGATGGATTTTCTGCTCGGTAAGATTTCCGGTAAAGATTTAGGAGCGATGGACATCGCAAAGATATTTAAAGAAAATCCCCAGAGCCTTTCGAAACAGTTAATGAAGGCTGTCGAACTTGCCGATAAGTTCGGTGATAAACTCGATAAAATCGAACTCGTAGCTAAAGGCATGGAGAAAGTCAGCGATTTAATCTCCG
>CAZBZJ010000111.1:0-2948 GCA_964496355.1 uncultured Planctomycetia bacterium
TCCGGAGATAGCAGCTAAGTATTTCATCGAAAATTCTCCTGCCAATTGTACAGTAACAGAATCAGTGCTTATGAGTGATTGTCATAGTGAAGCCTTAGTTTATGTTACTACTGATCAAGAGAAACGATATAGGGTCAGGCTTATATTTGACAAATCAAAGAATTCTTGGCAGGTTCAATCTGCAAGCGAGTTTGGAAAAGATACAATAGAATCAAATTAACTTTATGAGTTCAGAGGAGGATACTTAATTAAAATGTAAATAAGTAATGGAGACAGTAAGATAAAAACCCTCCAAAATTTTAGATTAGAAGATAAACAGGAGCAACATTAGATATAACAAAGAATATTTAAGAATAATACGGGAAGAATGGGAAAGGGGCCGTTGAGAAGAATTTGTAAAGAAATATAAAGAACGACTGAACCGAAAGTGGGAGTATCTTTTAGGAAGCGGATTGATCAGTATAGCACTTAGGCATCGATTTCCAGACGATCCGAATTATTGAGCTAGTACAACAGCGCTCTTTTTGCTGAAAATTAAGTATTGTGTTTTCTGATTTCGATTAAAAAAGGAGCAAGGCGCAGGAAGAAAAAGAAATAGGTCTTTTGAACTATCCTGATTTTCAGTTAATAAGCGGCTTAAGGATTTGGAAAATAAGATCTTTTTGTCAAAAGTTGACCCCTATTCGACCCCCTATTCTATTTTATTGTTTCGTAACTCTCTTTGAGCTTAGAATGTACGGTATCTCTTAGTTTGATAAAGTCAGCAGGCGAGTAATCTTCTGTTTGAATCGGCGGCATAACTTCTATAGTGCCTTTTACTTTCTTCTTGAAAATCCAGCTTCCTTTTGGTATTGATTCCCTGGTTCCTTTTATAACTACCGGTAATATAGGTTTCTTTTCTTTTATGGCAAGTTTAAAAGCCCCATTTTGAAATTTGTTCATTTTGTCGGAATGGCTGCGGGTGCCTTCCGGGAAGAAGGCTACGGACATGTTTTGTCTAAGCAATACAGCTGCTTGGCGATAGGCTTTTTTAATGCTGGAATATCTACCTCGGGAGAGCCGGATATGTTTACCCAGAGAAAGGCACCAGCCGATAAAAGGAATTTTAAAAAGGCTTTCTTTTGCTACCCAGCGAAACTGCATCCGGGTTTTATATAGTATGATTATGTCGGCAAGGCTTTGATGGTTAGCTACTACAACGTATGTTGTTTGAGGATCAATATTTTCCCGTCCTAGAGCCGATATATTCCAATATGGATTAAGGCCAATAATAGCGTCGGCCCACCAGAAAGACTGGATGTGAAGAGTCCTTCTGTTTTTATCGAAGGGAAATACCACTATTGTTAAAAGTAGGTCTATTAAGAATTTAATAGCCGTCAAAATCGTGATACTTGTCCATATTAATATTGATAATAATGGCTTCATCTGCTTGCTTAGTTTTTTGTATGGTGGTAATTATACCATAAAACAGAGCAGACTAACAGTTACTCTTACTCACCGCGTAGGTGAGTATAGGGCAAAATGGTTGCAAGGCCTTATCTGCCAGCGGTATAATAAGATATCTTGATGAAAATAGGGGATGTCTTGATTACAAAAATTAAATAATGATTACGGAGATTAAGGAGGGGCTGTGCCTAAAAACATACTGGTTATTGATGATGAAGAGTTGATTATAAGGTCTTTAACTAAGCTTCTGCAAAATAAAGGATTTAACGTCTTAGTTGCTAAAAGAGGCCAAGATGCTTTGATTATGGCAGAAGAAGAGGAGTTCGGCCTTATTATAGCCGATATCAGAATGCCGGGGATGAATGGAGTAGAAATAGTAAAGGCCATTTTAGAGAAAAGAGAAGAAAGTAAAAGGCACAAAACGCCTGTTGTCTTTATTACAGGGTATGCGGATGCGGAGATAGAGGGAAAAGCTAAGAAGCTACATCCGGTTGCATATATTTATAAGCCATTTGATATTTCTGACATAATCGAGTTGATTAAAAAGGTAGATTTTCCTAAATGAGACGTAACCAACCGCTTCTATCTCAAATCCGAGAATATATAGATATAAGTAAAGAATTACAATCAAAGCTTTCGAGCAGTCCCCAAGATTTTCCCAAATATCAAGATATTTTTAACAGAACGGTAGAGAAGATCACCTGTGATATTTTAAACTTTGAAAAACTCAATCTTTATGTAGACGAATCAAAAGTGTACCGATTTAAAAAAATGTTTTCTACGCGTTATCGAGATTACTTTATGTATGGTGATTTACCACGAAGAGCATACAAAAAACCTTTTGGATATGCCGGCGATTTTAAAATCATTGATGATATCTATATAAATTCATTAAGAACATTGGGGTTTGATGCTCTCTGGGATAATTACTTTTTACAAATGGTGGCATCTCGCGCAACTCGACAGCGCAAGGATGACATAAAAGAATTTATAAGAAAGCATATAAAGAAAAATAGTCATGGAAAACTTCGTGTAATGAATTTGGGCTCAGGCCCAGCCAGGGAAATAAAAGAATTGTTGGAAGAGAGTGAAAGGGCTAGTCTTCCTAGTTTAATTTTCGATTGCTATGATTATGATAGCCATGCTTTACGGTATGCAAGTAAACTGATAGATCGTCCGCGCGAAGCGACTTTTAAAAAAATTAATGCCATACGAATTGCCCTTAGAAAAGACATTCAAGATATTGTGCCATATAAATATGATGTTATTTATTCAGCTGGTTTATTTGATTATTTGGATTATCGAATCGCTGTGCGATTGGTTTCTAATTTGAGGAATCTTATGAAGGAAAACAGCGTAATGATTATAGCTAATTTTGGCGAGAAGTTTAATAACACTTCTGCTGGACTTATGGAATGGGCTACTGAGTGGTTTTTAATTTATAGGTCTTGTAAAGAATTCCGGAAGTTGTTTGTCGAGGCAGGGTTCGACGATTCTTTAAT
>CAZBZJ010000111.1:2958-4764 GCA_964496355.1 uncultured Planctomycetia bacterium
ATCGCCAAGAATAGGTAACTTTACTTATGCTGATTTTCGCATTGAGCGGGTTAATTAATGGAATAGGCAGTACTTTTCTTGGGGCCATCCTGTATTTTAGGAACAGGAAAAGTTTAGCGGTCAGGTATTATGCTCTTACTGGCTTGGCTGTAAGTATGTGGAGTTATTCTTATTTTTTCTGGCAAATAGCGGAATCGTCGGATAAAGCCTTATTTTGGTGTAGGGGTTTAATGTTCGGCGCAATTTTAATACCTCCTTTGTATCTCAGCTTTGTTTTTCGCTTGTTGGAAATACATAGAAAAAAAAGATTTTTGATAAAGGTATTATATATCATCACAGCTGTTTTTCTCCTTTTGAACTTCACTCCTCTTATGGTGAAAGGAGTAGGGGCAAAACTAGGATTTAAGTACTGGCCATACGCGGGTATTGCGTTGGCACCATTTTTAATGTTTTATTCTTTTTGTGTTGTGTATGCGATTATCATGATGTACAAAAGGCAAAGGTGTGAACGAGGGATTAAAAAAGTGCAGTTACGTTATGTGATTTTAGGCGCGAGTTTGGGGTTTGGTGGAGGTGCTACTAATTTTCCATTGTGGTATGGTCTTCCAGTATATCCTTTTGGTAATATGCTTGTATTTTTTGGATTTTTGTCTATGGCATATGCTATTGCTAGATACCGGTTGATGGAAGTTAAAGTGGTTCTTACCCGTGCCAGTATTTTTATTTTAGTTTATCTGTTTGTTTTAGGGATTCCTTTCGGGTTAGGTTTTTATACTCAACAATGGGTATTATCTTTAGGAGTAATGGCAGTCTTAGCTTCGGCTGGGCCATTTATATACAGAAGGCTACAGAAAAAGACAGAAGATATACTTTTGGCCCAACAGAGGCATTACCAAAAGTTATTACTGGAAGCAGCCAGAGGTATGGTGAGTGAACATAACCTCGATAAACTGATTAAGCTTATCACCTATGTTGTAAAACGGGTGGTTAAGATTGAATTTGCAGCTGTCTTCCTTGAGGATAAGGATAAAAAATCCTATCGGTTAAATGCTATCCGGAATGGACAGCATATTAATCATGCAATTATGTTTTCTGAGGACAGCCGGTTAATACGGTATATCAAGAAGACGAAAACCCCTCTTATGTATGACGATATAAAGTATATAGTAGAGGATGACTTCGGTAAGAAAATGCATTTAATTGTGCCGGCATTCTTTGAGGACAGGCTTCTGGGGTTTTTAGCTTTGGGGGCTAAGAAGAACAAATCTTTTTATACCCGGGATGATATAAATACTTTTGAGATTCTGTCCCGGCAGGCGGCGTTGGCGATTGAACACTGTATATTTGTGGCTGAGTTTAAACAGGCCCAGGAAAGAATCTTCTCAGCCGAAAAGCTTGCTTCTATAGGCGGTATGGCTGACGGTGTAGCCCATCAGATTAAGAACCGGTTAAACCAGTTTTCTATATCTGCCGGAGAGGTGACCTGTGAAATAGAAGATTTTGTCCGGGACCACCCCGAACTTATTAAAAAACATCCGGATATTACCAAGACTTTTGATTATTTAAAACAGTTGGGTGATTCTGTAGTAAATAACGTGCAGAGGACAGACGAAGTAATAAAAGGAATATTGAATTATGCCCGGACAGAATCCAAGGAGACATTTTTTGCTGAGATACATCTCCAAGAACTCGTTGATCAGGCAATAACCATGGCCAAGGTAAAACACCAGTTAGAAACTTTGCCTATCGAGGTGGATTTAGGCGGTAATGATTTGGTATACGGCGTAAAGTCACAGCTTTTAGAGA
>CAZBZJ010000112.1:0-299 GCA_964496355.1 uncultured Planctomycetia bacterium
TGATAGCACCTCCCCGGCTTACTATACCGCCGGTCCGTTTTTTTATTTTATCCGTTTGGAGGATATTTTTCGTTATTCCGGAATGAATAGTAAAAAAATCTACCCCTTCTTTTGCCTGGGATTCGATGACTTCTAAAATATCATCCCTGGTCATTTTCTCGAAAGTTCCGTATTTTTTCTCTGCTTTGAATGCAGCTTCATAGATAGGGACTGTCCCTACAGGAACGTGCGATTTATCTAAGATTAATTTCCTTATCTTTTTTGTGTTTTTTCCAACGGTAAGGTCCATAACCGTATCT
>CAZBZJ010000112.1:309-4733 GCA_964496355.1 uncultured Planctomycetia bacterium
GTCCACGCCGATTAACCAGGTTGTTGCCATCGACACAAAGATGGATCTGCAGCAACAGAACGATGCTGTAAGCGGTCTGTTCGAACTTGATCGTGAGCTCGAGCATACCGACAAGGGCCTCCAATTCCCCGAACCCGGCGGCTGGATCGAGAGCAAATTCAAGTTCGTCGGCGACTTCCGGGCGTTTAGTTGAGGCCCCTAAATTAGCATTGACTTTAATGCTGAGGTTTTTCCCTATAGCTAAAGGCTTTATATTTCTCTTATCATTCTTAACTACAACGACTTCTCCGCTGTCGATATATTTAGCGATTTCTGCAGCAGGACGGTTTTCTCTTTTTGATATTTGATTTATTATCTTTTTATTTTTCATGGTGATGTTAATTTCCTTATTTGAGATATACATTTTTTAATATTACTGGATTTAAATACTGCACTCATTATGACAAAATTATTGAAGCCTTCCTCTTTCAAGGCTGTTAGATTGCCTGCATTTATGCCGCCGATGAGAAAAAACGGCTTATCTAAGCCTCTGGTTAATCTTCTGGCTTTTTTTATCCCCAGAGGCTGAAGGTGAGGCTTAACTCCAGTTTTAAATACCGGGCCTATTCCCAGATAATCTACCGGTTCGGATAAAGCCTGTATTATTTGCTTTTTATTGTGAGCGGTTTTGCCGATAATACTTTTTTTGCCCAAGATTTTTCTGGCATAATTTACCGGCATGTCTTCGCCGCCCAGGTGCACGCCGCCGGCTCCTATAGCCTTAGCTATATCAATACGGTCATTTATAATAAGCCTGGTTTTTTTATAGCCTTGTAAGGTTTTCATTATTTTCTCAGCTTCTTTTATGGCAGTGACAGTTTTTGTATTCTTAAACCGGTATTGAATTAAATCTATGCCTGCAGAACAAGCTGACTTAGCGGTATTCAGGATATTCCGTTTACAACCTGTTGCGGTATCTCTATCGATGATCAGGTAAAGCTGGTTCTGTGCTATGCGCATATTTTTCTAATGAATAACATTCGTATCTTAAGCGTTTTATCTGTGCTGTACTATTTTTATCTACTAACTTAGATATTTCTTCTAAAACCCTGAGGCTTTCTTTCGCTCTTTGCAGGTTAGCATAGACTACGGAATTTATATTTTTACGTTTGAGTTCAAGTTTATCGGCCGGTTTACCTATATCTGTATCTGCCTGCCTTTGTTTAATCATGGCCATTAGTGTCTGTTTATTTTTAAATATATCGGTTAAGCTATGCCGTATTTTACGGGCTTTACGGGTCAGGGTTTTATCTTCTCTGATAAACCGGCCTGTATCTTCTATTACTCTTAAGGCTTCTTTAGCACGGTTAAAATTTGCATCGAGCACACGGAATATTTTTTTATCCATCAGATTTTTTTTATTTTTTTTATCAGGGAAGTTGTTGAAACTTCTTTCTTCAATGGCACTCTTAATATCCTGCCTCCGGATTTTTGGACGAAATCTGAACCAACAATATCTTCTTTCTCCCAGTCCGCACCCTTAACCAGAATATCCGGCTTTATTTTTTTTATGGTTTTTAAAGGAGTTGGTTCTGAAAAAACCGTTATATAATTTATATATATTATCGATGATAAAACTTGCACACGTGATTTTTCATCGAGTATAGGCCGCTGTTTGCCCTTTATTCGTTTTATTGACCGGTCGGAATTGATTCCCAGGATTAGTATATCTGCTTTTTTCTTAGCTGTTTTCAGCAGTTTTATATGGCCGGGATGAATCAAGTCGAAGCAGCCGTTTGTAAAAACAATCTTTTTCTTATGTTTTTTTAAAGTCTTTATTAAACCAGTAAGTTTGTGTCTAGGTACGTACTTCAATTGCATGATTCCGGGAAAAGAAATTAGGAAGACATTTTCCTGTTAAATATATATAATCTAATCTACCCCTAAAGAATTTTCGACAATTTCGCAAATCGCGTGGATAATCAATCCATGCATTTCTTGTATCCGGGCGGTATCTTGAGAGTTGACGGTAATGTGTTTATTCACTTTATCTGCAAGCACCCCTCCGTTTTTGCCCAGAATACCGATGGTTTCTATTTTAAGTTCCTGCGCAGTTTGCGCAGCATTAATTAAATTTTTAGAATTTCCGGAAGTAGAGATAAGAATCAATCTATCTGCAGGCTTGCCTGTAGCCTTTATTTGCTTGGAAAATATATATTCTATTCCAAAATCATTGCCCACCGCACTAATTACAGATGTATCAGTAGTTAAAGAGATAGCGGCTAACGGTTGCCGGTCTTTTTTGAACCGGCCGACAAGTTCAGCTGCCATATGCTGTGCATCGGCAGCGCTGCCTCCATTTCCGCAAATCAATATTTTACCTCCGGATTTAAAACAGTCAATTATGGATTGTGTTATTTCAGCTATAGCAGAGGTTTTTTCTAAAAGGTTACCAGCGGCTTCGATATTACTATTTATCGACTTTTTTATTGAATCTTCCATTTCTAAAGAAATCTTACCGGTTGAGAAGCAGTTTCGGCTACTTCTGCAGAATAGGATGCGGGGTTTCTTCCGAAACAAACCCCCATAGTTTCATGGAGAGCTACCTGCTCTTTATTGACAGTTCTTTGTTTTATTGCTTGTGCTGTCTTCATATATTGTATCGATGTACCGGTTACGCTTACTACCGTTACGCCGGCCAGCCCTTTTTTTAATAAAATAATTCCGGCTGCTCCGCATTCCTTACCAAAGTTTACGTCATATACGGAAGTATGCCCGCATCGTACCAAATGGCCGGGCCTTACATGACGAACTTCAGGGACTGTATATATACCTTCTACAAATAGATGGACTTTTTTCATAAATTCCGGCATTTCTGAATCTTTTTTAAAGCGTTTCGTTAATTCTTGGGCTACATATTTGCCCGCACCAGCTAATTTTTTATGCCCGAAAGCATCTACGTCTGAGGATTCATCTATGATTTCTTTTCCGGTTACATCCGTAAGGCCTTCGGCTACTACGATTAGATAATTGCCTTCTATAACGTCGCTGTTAGATAATCTTTGCATGTAAACCTTTTTTACATGGTCATAGAGTATATTAAAGTCGACCGGGATTTCCGGAATTAAAATAGCGTCGGCGTCAGCCGCAATGCCGCCTCTTAGTGCGGTATGGCCGGCGTTTCTGCCGAACACTTCCAAGACAATAATTCGGTTATGTGTAGTAGCAGTTGTTTTGAGTTCGTCGGCGAAATGGGCAATCCGGTTCATTGTCGAATCAGCACCTACCGAGTATGTTTGCAGGTCTAGGTCCATAGTCTTGGGTACGTGAACGCAGGGTATCTGGTTTTTGTCGAGGTCGACGATCACACTGCCGGTATCGTCGCCGCCTGATATAAGTAAAGCATCGATACCGAATTTAGTTAAGCCTTCTTTTATGCGGTTATATTTTTCAGGGTCCGATATTTTAGATATTTTTACCCGGGAATGTCCGGCTTCGGAACCGGCAAGGTTGATATTAATTAAATCTGTCCTGTCGGGAGTTAATTGAGTAAGACTTTTAAAATTTACCAGGTTATATAAACCGGCATATCCATTAGGTATTATATAGCATTCGATCTGGTGCATTTGGCTCATTAAGGCGGCTCCTTTAATTACGGCATTTAGGCCGCCGCAGTCTCCGCCGCTGGTTATTAATCCGACCTTCTTAATATCAGTCATTGTTTGCCTCCTTCTGTTTGCTTCTTTCTGAGATTTTTGATTAGTAAGGTAATCGGGCTTATGGCTGAAAGTCCCTGTAAGGGACAGCCGTATTTCCTTCTTCGGCAGATTGTTCCTTTTTCGGTTTCTTTTGTTCCGGGAAAAGTATTTTTCTGATATCGATCTTGATTTGAATGTCTTCTTCTATGCCCAACATAGTTTGTAGCTTATTCTTGACTATACTCTGCACTTTACCGGTAAATTCCGGTATATTTGTAGATGATGTCAGGATTGCCCGCAAGATAACGTTGATACCTTTTTTAGAGGCTGTAACTTGAGGTTTAACTTCTTTAAATTCTTTGAAGTCCATTAATAGTTTTTTTATCATATCTTCCAGAGCTGTGAGGCTTATACTTACTTCTCCTAAATTGTCTTGATAGGCAATCGTCTTTTCTCTCTGGATTTTTGCCAGCGAATGTCTAATTGTATTTATACATCTAAGTATTATCCAGAGTCCGGTTAGGCCGATAACCCATTGCCATTTTGGGTCAGAGTGTATAAAAAGGAGAAAATTATCGATGTGTACCGACTTAAGGTAATTAATCGATACCAGAATTAAAAAACTTCCTGTAAACAAAGAAATAATTATATAAGCGAAACTGGCGAAAAAACCCATAACTTTCCTCCTCTTGGTGTAATTCGTATTGTCAAAAGTTTTTAAACAATACTGTTAAATAATCTTTATTT
>CAZBZJ010000113.1:0-4731 GCA_964496355.1 uncultured Planctomycetia bacterium
ATAACATCATCTTTACCGTTTATTCCTTTACACTTTGCTCCCAACTTCTCTATTTCTGATACAATAAGCTGGTTTAATTTAATCAATTCTTCTTCAACGATATGCAAAGATTCTCTATCGGTTATTCTTATCCCTTCATGAAATTTCGATTTCAATCCTGCCCGTTTAAGCCCTTCCGTAATACTCGGCCCGCCGCCATGCACAAGGATGACATTTATCCCGGTGAAATAAAGAAAAACAATATCTTCCAAAACCGATTTTCTTACTCTGCTCTCTGAGAGTATAGAACCGCCGTATTTTATGACAAAAGTCTTGCCTCTAAAATTTCTTATATACGGTAATGCCTCAATTAAAACCGATGATTTCTTAATAGCATCTTCCATCCTGCTTCGTCTCACCTCTTTTATAGATTTCGGATCCAGGTTCCGTGGGATGTTGGATGTAGGACGTCCTACTTCCTACACCCTACTGAACGTGCTGGATACACTGCTAATAATACAGTTCCTTACGTGCTCCCCGCTTAACCACGGTTATGCCTGAAGAATCCAGATAAAACTTCGTCGCATCTTCTTTATTATCAACTCCGATCCGAGCCCGGCTGTCTATTTCATTATACCGGTCGATAATGGTTTTGTTAATCGTACATTTCGTCTGGATATGAGTAAAATCCATGATTATGGAATCTTGTATTTTACTCCCCTCTTCGATTATTACATCCCTGCCGATAATAGAATTTTTAACTTCGGCTCCCGTAATTCTAACCCCTTCCGCGATTAAAGAATTCTCAATAACAGAATTTGACGTAAAAGCCGGCGGGCTATTAAGATTAGACGCATAAATAGGCCAATCTAAATTATATAAATCAAGCCTCGGTTTCTGCCCCAACAAGTCCATATTTGCTTCCCAATAACTTTGAATCGTACCTACGTCCCGCCAATAACACCTATCTTCATAACGCCTTACGCCGGGAATTCTGTTTTTAGTAAAATCATATGCATATAAAGGAACCTTCTTACGTAATATATACGGCATAATATCCTTGCCAAAATCGTGGCTACTCGGTTTACGTGCGTGTTTTTCCAGTATATCTATAAGAACGTCGGTGTTAAATATATAGTTTCCCATAGAAGCAAAGACATGTTCCTCTCCCTCATAAGAAGGTTTCTCGATAAACTTCTTGACCCTAAAACTGTTATCTACATCGACTATCCCAAAATGATGTGCCTGGTTCTTGACTATAGGAGTAACGGCTACGCTTACTTTAGCTTTATGCCGGACATGATAATCTACCATTTCCTTTATATTCATCCTGTATACATGGTCTCCGCCGAATATAGCGACAAATTTAGGTTTAAAATCATAAATCAGGTTTATATTTTGATACACCGAATCAGCCGTTCCTCTATACCACTCTTTTATCTCTTCTTTACGCATTTGCGGCGGCACTACTGTAATGAAATGCCGGGATAAAACTCCGGCTCTACGCCATGAGGTCCTTATATGTTCGATAAGCGACTGAGATTTATACTGCACTAAGACATATATAGAATATATGCCGGAATTGATTAAATTACTTAAAGCAAAATCTATTATCCGGTATTTACCGCCGAAAGGAACGGAAGGTTTAGTCCGTTCCAGAGTTAAAGGATGCAGCCGTTCTCCTTTACCCCCGGCTAAAACTATAGCTAAAACTCCGCCTTTAAATCTCGAATAAATCATATTTTCTGTACTCTGTCCTCTGTCCTCTGTCCTCTGTACTCTGTACTCTGTACTCTGTACTCTGTACTCTGTACTCTGTACTCTGTACTCTACGTGCTAAAAAGTGCTACTAAGAATATCCCGCATTAATCTTTATATATTCAGGAGTAATATCCGAAGTGAAAACTACAAATTCCGCCTTGCCTCTTTTTAAATCGATGTCAATATCGATCTCTTTACGTCTTAACGAACTTGCCTTTACATTAATATTATCGCTAACGGGAATACCTATTTGTCCTAATATCTGGACTATTCTACCCCAGTTCTTTTGCTGTCCATAAACAGCAGATTTAAAGAGATACGAATTAGCGACAGCATAAGCCGCCCTTTTAGCTTCCGGTTTACTCTTTGCGCCTTTAATTTTTATTTGGATGAATTTACTAACACCCTCGCCGTCTTTTACTATCATTTTAGCTAACTTCAAGCATACTTCCTGCAAAGCCTTACCCAAAAGATTAAATATCCTGCCCTTTTCTTTTATATAACAACCCCCGGCCTTATTAGAACTCGCCACAAAGACCGAATCATTAGTGCTAGTATATCCATCTATAGTAATAGAATTAAAAGAACCTTCTACGGCATCGGATACAGCCTCACGTAACAGGCTCTTTTTTATATGGGCGTCTGTACAAATAAAAGCCAACATTGTAGCATGTCTCAACTGCGGATAAATCATACCCGCACCTTTGGCAATACCCAGAATATTAATAGTTTCTCCGGCACATTTTATCTGTTTCGATGCTACTTTCTTAAAAGTATCGGTTGTTAGAATCGACTTTGCAAATTTGTCGGGTTTCTTATTTAAGCCATTTGTTAATTCCGGAAACCTATCGGCCATACTCTTTACCGGCAGCCTTTTACCTATAATGCCTGTTGAAGATACTAAAACCGCACTTGCCCTTATCTTTAGAATCTCCGAAAGCCTCTTTGTAGTTAACTCCGCATCTTTTATACCCTGGCTGCCGGTAAAACAGTTAGCGTTACCGGAATTAACTAACACAGCCTTAACTTTTCCTTTAGAAGCCTTCATTTTCTTAAGGTTTACCAATAAAGGAGCCGCTTTAACTTTATTATTTGTAATATACGTTATACAATCACCGGCATCCGGCAGATAAATTAAGCCGGTATCTAACTCGCCGGATTTTTTTATCCCGGAAGATACGCCTGAGAATAAGAAACCTTTAGGTACCATCATAATCATTAATTGGCTTGTATAATCCAAGAGATGTGTTGATACTTTAATTTCTAATTGCTCTAATTGACCTAATTTCTAATCAACCCATTCGACTACGCTCAGGGTTGATACTGAGTATACTCGAAGTATCAACCCCCAAACCCCAATGGTCTAATTCCATAACCTACTATTTCACAATGAGCTTAGGCATTTACCCTTTTGGTTATTGGGATTTGATTAGGTCAATTAGAAATTAGTCATTAGTCATTTAAAACTGTAAACGCGACTCACGAACAGTACAACGATACATGGATATAACAACCATGAACTATGAGCCATGAGCTAAATAGCTACAAGCCGGCTTTCTCATCAAGCCTGAGCATGATATTCATATTCTGAACAGCCTGGCCGCTGGCCCCTTTTAATAAATTATCAATTGTTCCGATAATTATCAATTGTTTACCTCTGACTTCCATACCTATATCGCAAAAGTTTGTATCGACTACATCTTTAAGCTGGGGCAACCTGTCGGATAAAATACGCACAAAGGGTTCATCTTTATATTGCCCCTTGTACAAATCGAGGATATCTTTTTTTGTCATCGCCTTTTTAAGTTTTGCATAAATTGTCACGAGAATTCCTCTTTCCGAAGGAATAATATGCGGCGTAAATAATACACTCGTTTTAAACCCGCTGATTTCTTTTAAAATCTGGTCTATTTCCGGAGTATGTTGATGCGAAAACAGCTTATATCCAAACATATTGCCCGATAAATGAGCATAATGAAACTGTAAAGAAGGTTTTCTGCCTCCGCCGGTAACGCCGGTTTTAGCGTCGATAATAATATCATCTACACATTTTTCTTTAATTACAGGAGCAAGGCTTAATATAGATACAGTAGGATAACAACCGGGATTAGCCAAAAGTTGCGTGTCTTTAATGCTGTCCCTATAAAATTCCGGCAACCCGTATACCGCTTTATCGAGATTTTTTTTATCTCTATGGCTAACTTTATAAAAATGTTTATATATTTTAGGGTCATGTATCCGGTAATCTGCAGAAAGGTCAATGACCTTCTTCTTTTTCTTGAGCAAAAAAGGAGCCAGATTGAAAGAGACGGTATGAGGAACAGCCAAAAATAACAAATCAGCCGTATTTGCAGCTTCGGCTAAATCCAGATCTTTACATTTTAAGCCTATTTTCTTAATAAACTTTGGGTAAACTTCCGAGAATCCAACTTCTTTTTCTAATTTAGCGGAAATATAAGTAAGTTCGGCCTCACTATGGTTTAATAACAATTCAACCAGTTTTTCTCCTGTAAACCCGGTCGCGCCAATAACTCCGACTTTAACCATATTTTCCTCCTAAAAGACTGGTTTATAGTTTTTATCAGCTCGATATTACGTTTAAACAAACTTTATATTAAATCAAAACTAAAACAGCGTCAATGTTTTATTACAGTATCTTCGATACAACAGGGATGGGGCATACAGAAAGGCCGGTTTTAAAATCAGGCGATAACTTTTATTAGATCACGGATGGAAATTATGCCTACCAGTTTACCGTCATCTTCGACTACTGGTAAATGCCGTATATTGATGTATTTTATAAGCTTATTTGCGGTGATAAAATCGTCCGATATCTTAATTGTTATAACATCGCTTACCATTATGTCTTTCACCTTAACTTCTTTAGCGTCAAACCCAAGCGCAACTACCCTATTAAGCACATCCCGTTCGGACATCATACCTTCGGGCCGGTTTTCTTTATCTACAACCACCACGGAACCTATTTTTCTT
>CAZBZJ010000114.1:0-4704 GCA_964496355.1 uncultured Planctomycetia bacterium
TTATTTCAAAATCGGCTATTACTCCATCTTTTAAAGGACGGACAGCTACGATATTACCGGGCGTTTTACCCAGCATTCTTTTAGCCTCATTTCCTACGGCTAATACAGCGTTAGTCCCTTTTTGTATGGCTACTACGGATGGTTCACAGAGAACGATACCTTCACCCCGCACATATACAAGCGTATATGCGGTGCCTAAATCAATTCCGATGTCATTAGAGAATAAACCTTCGAACTTTAAGAGGATTTCTTTAAAAACTTTTAGATATCTCATTGCCGCGACGATAAATACATAAAATTTTATTATATGTTCAATAATAGCAAACAACTAATATTTTGTCAATCAAAAAGGGGGGTAAAAAAAAGGCGGTTTTATTAGCTTGTCGTTTAAAAAAAAGTCAATAATTTCTTGACAAGGACAGCCATCTCATATATAACTACCGTAATGGGCGAATGAAAATAAGTGTTTTTTAAAGAAAGGGGGACAAATGAATAAAGCAGAATTAGTCGAAGTAGTTGCTCAGAAAACTGAAACCAAGAAACAAGCACAGGAAATAGTTGATGTGATACTCGATACAATCAAAGGTTCTCTTAGTAAGAATGAACCGGTTGCTATCGCAGGGTTAGGGGCTTTTAAAGTAAAACAGACTAAAGCAAGAATGGGCCGTAATCCTAAAACCGGCGAATCTATTCAGATTCCTGCAAAGAAAAAAGTTTCCTTCAAAGTAGCAAAAGATTTAAAAGAAGCAGTAGCTTAAATTCGTTTACAGATAATAAAACCCTCTTATCTATTGAACAATAGATAAGAGGGTTTTATTTAGGTTTTAATATTCCTTAAAGCATAAAACCCGATTGCAGGGATGTTGACAGATAACAAGGATTGTATGTTTTTTAAAGAAAATGGATAATATATATTTAACACAAGCCGGATACGATAAACTCTTCGAAGAGTTGGAACATCTGAAAAAAAATAAAAGGCGCGAGATTTCGAAGAAGATCGAAGAAGCCCGGGCTCAGGGCGATTTATCCGAAAACGCAGAATATGATGCAGCTAAGGAAGAACAAGGCCGGCTTGAAGCCCGCATTGCGGAACTAGAAACAAAACTTGCCAGTTCCAGGATTATTTCGCCGGATTCGGTGAACCTGGATAAAGTTAGTATCGGTACTAAGGTGGATTTAGAAGATTTAGATTCCGGCAATAAGTTTTCGTACACTATTTTAAGCGATGAAGAAGCGGATTTTGATAAGTCCCAGATAGGAGTTAATTCTCCCATTGCTCAAGGGTTATTAGGCAAAGAAAAAGGCCAGACAGTATCCATAGACGTTCCGCGCGGCACCATCCGTTATAAGATAATCACGATATCTCTTCCTTCTTAATGTTTCAACACTTAATAGCACAGTAAATATTACTTCCTGTAGGATGTGGAAGCAGGATGTGGTATGTATATCGTCCTGTGTCCTAGTGAATGAAGTGAACGGACGTCATACATCCGGCGGAGTACAGCTTTTAACTACACACTAGGTGCCTATTTTTACTGGAGAGAGTATTTTTTTAAGCAGGGCTTTAGCTGAAGCAATAGCTAAGGTGCTGGTTTTAGGATTTTCTCTGGAAGGTATATTTTCGATTGAAATAGTTATCTTTCCTATATTTGAGTCTAAAAATATCTGGTGTGTATTTCTTTTGAGTTTTGGGTTTATTTTTATAATTACTTTTAAATCCCGGAAAGCAGATGCCAGGACTAAGGTTGAAGCTACGTTTATATTCTTAGGGAAAAATTTAAAAGCTTGCTGAGGCGTCCCTTCAAAAACGACTGTTTCTTTCTTTATCTTATCGAGTTGGATTCTTTTATTTTGCAGATATTCAATATTTTTAAGGCCTTCTGGCGGTTTAGCTGTAGTAAGTATACATTTGCGGATTTTTTCACATGACGAAGCTAAAACTCCGTCAACCCCGCATATGGCCCCCGAAGGCAAATAGACATTTATCCTTTTCTTTCGCGCTTCTTCCAATAAACGTTTGTTTTGTAGTAGCCCGCCTATACTTAATACCACGATATCCTTTTTATATTTGATCACCTGTTTGAGTAAAGGGTTTATTATATGCCAGGAAGCTGATTCGATTACCAGATCTGATTTTTTAACAAGTGTTTCTAAATCAGAGGCTATTTCCGGCATCGAGTTCTTAACTTTTTCTTTAATAAACAGGGAGTTTTCGATGGTTTTGTCATAAAGGCTGGTGATTTTCGTAAGCTGGGTGAGTTCTGCGTCTATGAAAAATCCTACGCCCCTGCCTATAGCTCCGCATCCGGCAATTCCGATCTTTAATTTTTTATTCATTTACGCTTCTTTTTTGAGTTTAAAATAGTATTGTCTATTAATCGGGTTTTACCGATATTAACGGCTAAACCCAAAAACGCCTTAGTTTTTATTTTTTTTACAGGCCTTAAAGTTTTGGGGTCACTGATTTCAATATAGTCTATTTTAACACTCTTTTTGGAGTTTACAAGTTGGCGTATCTTTTTTTTGATTATGGCTGTATCTTTTTTTCCTGTTTGGACGAGCTTTTTTGCCAGTTTAATTGATTGGAATAAGCTTAAGGCATCGCTTCTTTGTTGCGGCGTCAGATGAACATTTCTGGAGCTCATCGCCAGGCCGTCTTTTTCGCGGATTATAGGAAACAGCTTTATTTTTACCGGTAGATTCAGGTCCGCTGCCATTTTTTCGATTATTCTGGCTTGTTGATAATCTTTTTTTCCAAAATAGGCTATATCCGGGCCAATGATATTAAAAAGTTTATTAACTACGGTAGTTACGCCGCGGAAATGGCTGGGCCGGGATTTTCCGCATAATACCCGGGAAAGATAGGTTTCTTCGACATAGGTTGAATATCCCTGCGGATACATTGTTTTATTATCGGGATAAAATAATAAGTCTACTTTAGCTTTCTTTAGTCGCATTTCGTCTTTATTAAAATTCCGGGGATATTGCCGGAAATCTTCGTTCGGAGAAAACTGTAAAGGGTTGACAAATATGCTGACTACTAAAAAATCGGTTTGTTTACGGGCAGTTTCTACCAGAGATAGGTGCCCTTTATGAAGAGCTCCCATTGTCGGCACAAAGCCGATAGTTTTACCTTTTCTTTTTTCCGGTTTTATTATTTTCCGAACCTTGTTAATATTCCTCGCAATTATCATATATACAATCTGTGTCAATCAGTTCGAAATCAGCACTAATCTGCGTTTTTAATTTGCGTTTTAATCAGTTCGAAGGCGCCGATTATGCCGGCTTTATCTCCTAATACGGATTTTTTGACTTTTACCTGTTTCGAAAAAGGATACATAGTACGTTTAGTTACAGCCTGCCGCATGGATTTGATAAAGAGCCTATATGCTTTGGATATCCCACCGCCCAAGACTATAATTTCTAGGTTAAGCAAATTAATCAACCCGGCACAATATATACCTAAGATATTGCCGTAATCCTGCCAAGCATTGGTTGTTATCCGGTCACCCTTTAATGCCAGTCTATATAAATCTTTGGCGGTCAAGCTGTTAAGGTTCTGTATCTTTTTCTTTTTACGCCTGTATTCTTTCTTTACCTTTTCAACGAAATATTTACTGCCTGCATAAGTTTCAATACATCCTCTACTGCCGCAACCACATTTAATCCCGTTTATATTCAAAGGCATATGCCCGCCTTCAGCCGAAGACGTCTTTGCCCTGTAAAGTTGGCCGTTTAACAGTAACCCGCAGCCTAAACCTGTTCCTAACGTTAAGAATGCCCCATAGTTGTAGCCTTTAGCTATGCCTTGCCGTGATTCAGCCAGCATGGCTAAATTGGCGTCATTATCTATGGCTAAGGGCGCAGAAAAATGTTTTTTATAATTCTTGGCAAACGGATAATCTTCCCATCCTTTTATATTCGGCAGGTAATAGATCAAGCCGGTATTTTTTTCTATTATCCCCGGTGCCCCGATACCTATACCGCCGATATTGGAGATTGACAGATGGTGTTTTTTTAAGGTTTTTTGAGCTGCCGATTTAAGACAGTCAAAGAAATAGGTTGGGTTAGATAGGTCTGCGGAATCAAATTTATTTTTGGACAGAAGCCCTTTTTTTGAGTCAAAGACCCCTATTTTTATCAATGTCCCGCCCCAGTCTATACCTAAAAACACTTTTTTCATACTCTTACAGGTTAAAAATTAATTGTATCGTTGTTTTCTTATTAATACAAGCAAATAGTGATAACGAATTATTTAAAACCGGCCAGTTTTTCAATATTATTCTGAGAACACACAGGCAGTAAAGGCATGTAACTGAGTTTCCTTTTCTTTCCAGGCATCCGGGGACAATCCGGCTTTATGAGCGCACAGATAAGACAAGAATTCTTCTTTTGACCAGCCGGTTTCATCGGCTACCTGGGGTAAGAATACGCCTTGCCTGAGGCCGCGTTTTACGATTACTCCGTGTTTGCCCAGCTTAATCTCTTCGGCAGACTTAACTTCTTTCGGTATCGATAAGACGGATACCTCGATTGTTATATCATTTAATTCATCTCCGGTTACCGGCTTAAATCGCGGGTCTCCGGTTGCGGCTTCTATAGCCATATCCTGTACAGTTAAATAAAGCGGTTTTCTGCCTATAATATTTCCGATACAGCCTCTTAGTTCGCCGTTACTTTTAAGTGTTACAAATGCTCCCTGCG
>CAZBZJ010000115.1:0-4529 GCA_964496355.1 uncultured Planctomycetia bacterium
TCTGATTGATGTGCTCAAAGTCTTATCCCAGCAGACCGGATTGAATTTTGTAGCATCTGAGAATGTGAGGGACAGGAAACTTACCCTGTATCTGGAAAAGGTCCCCTTTAAACAGGCTATGGATACTATCTTTCTGGCAAATAATTTAGGGTATGAGTTTTATCCGGAAAGTAATATATTCATCGTAAAAGAGCTGGGTAAACCGCAGATTGAATTAGAAACCCGGACTTACTTTTTGAAGCATGCCAGGTTAAAGTCTACCCGCTTAGACCAGGAGGTCGCTGCAGGAATAGGGTCTTTTGGGGAAGGAGGTATTTCATCGGCTGTTAAAGAAATTTTATCTTCAAACGGCAAAGTGGTTGAGGATCCGCGTACAAACTCTTTAATAGTTACGGATATCCCCTCACAGTTTTCCAGAATTGAACAGGTTATAAGGACATTAGATGTGTCGGTTCCTCAGGTTATAATCGAAGTCGAAATCTTGGATGTTTCTAAACAAACTACGGATAAATTAGGGTTTAAGAGTTCTAATGGTATTGCCGGTGTTTTTACTCCGTTTAATTTTACCTGGCAGGGCGGGGGTGCTTTAAGTAATTATGGGGCATTAGGTTCCAGTTTATCAGGATTAACTCTTTCAGAAACCTTGCAATTTTTACATTCAGAAACTGACACCACGATACTTGCCAGGCCGAAAATCTTGACTCTTTCCGGTGAAACGGCTGAAATTAAATTAACTAAAGATGAAGTTGTGGGTCTGGATTTTAATTATGACGAGGACGGTACTTTAACTGACGCAACGCCTGAACGCGAAGCGACCGGGACTTCGTTAAGAGTAACTCCGTTGGTAAATCAGGAACTTCAAGAAATAACCCTTTATTTGGAACCCTGGAATAGAGAGGCTATAGATAGCACGTTTAACGTGACTATTTCAGGTGTTACTCAGGGATACAAAGATGTAGAAGAAAGGGGTACGAAGAATACGCTTGTGCTTAAAGACGGCCACACTCTTTTAATTGGAGGATTAATCGATAATAAGGATTCTATTACAACTAGCAAGATTCCTTTTTTTGGAGATATACCTCTTCTGGGAGCATTGTTCCGTAGTACAACCAGGGAAGGCGCTGATAATCAACAGCGTGAGCTTTTAATATTTCTTACTCCCCGCATTTTGGATGAAGGCGGAAGGTATGCCGAGGGTTATCTTTCCGAAGGCCGGGAACAGAGTTTTGGCAAGAGGAATATTGTTATAGATGAAGCCCTGACCAAGTATGAGTAGATTGTAATTGCAATGTTGAAATCACAAATTCCAAGCACCAAATTACAAATAAATTCCAATGTTCAATGACCAAAATTTCAAAGAAGATCTATAATTTATCCGTTTTGGTAATTGGGATTTGAGATGTGAAGCTTGTTTGGGATTTTTAATCGTATCTATTGTTTTATCTATAGATATTTGGTAAACTTTAGCCGGTAACAGGTTGTTTTTACAGAGGCTATCTTTATATGGCAATAAGGCATAAGAAAATCGGACAAATATTGGTTTCCGGAGGGTTTATTTCCGAACCCCAACTAGAAGAAGCTATACAAGCTCAGAAGGCCGAAGGCGGCCGTTTAGGCGAGATGCTTATAAAGTTAGGCCATGTTACCGAAGAGCAGATAGTGGTAGCTTTAGGTAAACAGTTGGGTATACCCTATGTAAGTCTGTCTTCCGGTAAACTCAGGCCGGCTTCCGATCAAAACCTCGAGGAATTAATCCCTTACGATTTTGCAGTTAAGAATATATGCCTTCCTTTATCGAGGACAATATCTTCTCTTACCGTAGCCTTATTTGACCCCACAGATCTAATCCTTACAGACAATTTAAGGAAAATGACCGGTTGTGATATAAATCCGGTTATAGCTTCTAAGACCGATATCTTAAAGATGGTAGAACAGTTCTATAGTAAGACTAAGATATTCAAAGACGCCATGCAGGATACCTATAAGGGCGAAGGGGCCGGCCGGCAGGCTGTTGAATTAAGAGAAGCCGGAGAAGAACTCAGCTTAGATAAATTAATTGCTCAGGCTGAGGAAGCGCCGGTAGTTAAACTTGTTGATTTGGTAGTCAGGCAGGCAATTCAAGAGAGGGCTTCTGATATACACCTTGAGCCGCACAGAGACAAATTAATCTTAAAATACCGTATAGACGGAGTTTTATACGAGATGCCGCCGCCTTCGCCGTCAATGCACTTAGCGCTTATCTCAAGAGTTAAAATATTATCTAAGATGGATATAGCCGAAAAAAGGCTGCCGCAAGACGGAGGATTTACCGTCCGCATGGAAGGCAAGATTATCGATATGCGGGTTTCTACTATCCCTACTATATACGGCGAGAAAGTAGTGTTGAGAATCTTAGATAAAAGCAGGGTTCCTTTGGACCTTACACGTATAGGATTTTTGCCTAAAGAATTAGATAAGATCAAACGGGGTATAAAGGCTTCGTATGGGTTAGCTTTGCTTACCGGCCCTACCGGCTGTGGAAAGACGACTACTCTGTATTCGGCTTTAAACCATTTAAAGTCGCCTCAAAAGAATATTATAACTGTTGAAGACCCGGTGGAGTATCGGTTAGACGGCATAAATCAGGTGCAGGTAAAGAGTGATATAGGCTTAACTTTTGTACAGGCGCTGAGAAGTTTTCTGCGTCAAGACCCGGATATTATTCTGGTAGGCGAGATTAGAGATTTAGAAACAGCGGAGATTTGTATGCGGGCTTCGCTGACCGGACATTTAGTCTTATCTACTCTACATACTAATGATGCGCCGTCGGCTTTAGTCAGGTTGGAAGATATAGGCGTGCCTCATTATTTAGTCGCTTCTTCGACCCGGCTTATTATTGCCCAGAGGTTAGTAAGAAAACTCTGTAATTCTTGTAAAGAGGCGGTTGAACCTAAAAATAAAGAGATTTCAGGCGTAACTGTATCCTCGGAAGTAGTCTATAAAGCTAAAGGATGTGAGGAGTGCAACTATATAGGGTATAGAGACCGGGTTTTAATAGCGGAAGTTATATCGATAGACGATGATATAAGAGAACTGATATATGAAAAATCATCTTTGCGTAAAATAAGAGAAGTAGCCAAGTCAAAAGGTACGATGTCTTTGCTGGAAAGCGGGATTAAACGAGCCGAAGAAGGGATTACTTCTCTGGAAGAAGTTATGTCGGTTGCCGTGGTATAAACAGGAAGATAATATGGCAGCATTTTCTTATATTGCTAAAGATAAAGAATCTAATACCCGCAGAGGAGTCGTGAAAGCCGAGTCTAAAGACGAAGCTTTAAAGATTCTCCAGACCCGCCAGTTTTATGTCATTGCAATAACAGCAGTTAAAGAGGAAGAAGAAAAATTAGTTTCTCAGCAGGCACAGGTTAGAAGGTTTGCCCGTTCCCGGATTAAACTAGAAGACTTAGCTTTATTAGCCAGACAATTAGCTACTCTTCTTTCTTCCGGGGTGCCTTTGTTAAGGAGCCTGGAGGTAGTTTCTCTTCAATGCGAAAGTAAAAAACTGGAATCGATCTTACGCCGTATGATAAATGATGTACGAGAAGGGCTCTCCTTAACGGAGTCAATAGCCAAGTATCGGCGTGTTTTTTCTTCGTTATGGCGGGGATTGATTGATACCGGTGAATCTTCCGGTAATTTAGCTGAGGTTTTGGAAAGGCTGGCAGAATATTTAGAATTACGCCAGGAATTTTTGCGCCGGTTGATCTCGGCGATTATTTATCCTCTGATACTTTTAGGTGCGGGTATAGCTGCTTTACTTGTTTTTACCTTTGTTATTTTACCTAAGTTTCAGGAGATTTTTAAAGAAGCCGGTATAGAATTGCCGGTTTTAACCAAGTTTATATTTGATACGACTAATTTCGTTACTGCCCATATATGGCTAGTTCTGGTGGTGGTGGCAGGCATATTTTTTGGGATACAATATTTTCTGCGGCAGGAAAAAGGGAAAATACTTATAGATAAACTTAAGTTGAAAGTTCCGCTGCTTAAAGATTTTTTCCGTATATTCTATTTGGAGAAGTTTTCTTCTACGGCATTTATCCTTTTTCAGAGCGGAGTACCGATTGTTTACGCTCTGGATGTCATTCAGCGCAGTATGAATAATTCTATAATCGAAAAGGTTTTGGATGAAGTAAAAAATAAGGTAAAAGTAGGCGAATCTCTGTCATCGGAGTTATCGAAATCGGGTTTTTTCCCGCCGCTGGTTATAGAAATGACCGCTATCGGCGAAGAAGTCGGTAATTTCCCGGAAATGTTTTCTAAGATTTCGCATCATTACCGGGTAGCCCTGCAGACTAAGATCGAGAGGGCTACCAGCTTTTTTGAGCCGGTAATGATATTATGCATGGGGTTTGGTATAGGTATTCTGGTTATTGCTTTATTTCTGCCTTTATTTCAAGTTTCCCAGGCTTATAGATAAAATAACCGGCTTCTGTGTAAAAAACCGCAGTTTTCCCCGCCAAATCTTAAAAAAAAGCTTGACAATTCAA
>CAZBZJ010000116.1:0-4521 GCA_964496355.1 uncultured Planctomycetia bacterium
TGCTCATTTGATAATGCCCTATCATAAGAACCTAGACGCACTTAGAGAAAGAAAGAGGGCTCAAAAAATCGGGACCACTAAACGTGGGATAGGGCCGTGTTATGTAGATAAATTCACCAGATGCGGAATAAGGATAGCAGATTTGATTAATCCGCCGATATTTGAGAGAAAACTCAAAGACAATTTACGCGAAAAAAACCCGCTGTTTAAAAAAGTTTTCAACTTCAAGAGATTTTCATTCAAGAAAATATTTAAAGAATATTCCGAATATGCGGATTTTCTAAAGCCGTACGCGGCAGATATTGTAGATATCTTAGCGCAGGCACAGAAAAATAAAAAGAATATACTTTTTGAAGGTGCTCAGGGCGCGTTTTTAGATGTCGATTTTGGGACTTATCCGTTCGTGACTTCTTCGAATACTATTTCTTCTTTTGCATCTGTGGGTACCGGTTTTTGTTGTACCGGGATTAATAAAATTACCGGGGTTGCTAAAGCTTATACGACCCGTGTAGGGCAGGGCCCTTTTCCTACGGAACTCAAAGGTAAAGCGTCTGAAAAATTACGTAGAACCGGCGGTGAATTTGGAGCTACGACAGGCAGGCCGCGCCGGTGCGGATGGTTAGATTTAAGGCTGCTTGAACGCGCTGTATATATAAACGGGGTGAATTCGTTGGCTTTGACTAAAATGGATGTTTTAGGAGAGTTTAAAAAGATTAAGGTGTGTACGGCTTATAAATATAAAGGTAAACTTATAAAAAAATTCCCTATAAATATCGATGAATGGGATAGAGTAAAGCCGGTCTATAAAACAATGCCGGGTTGGAATGCAGATATCGGCTTTGTCCGGTCTTATCGTAACCTGCCGGCTGCAGCTAAAGATTATGTGAAACTTATCGAAGATTATGTAAAAGTCAAGGTCAAACTGGTTTCGGTCGGCTCTTACAGGGATGCGATAATCAGAAGGTAGAGTTTTCGCTATGTATTATAAGAGCGCACGTTCTTTGAATAACTGTTGTTTTGTTAAATGCCAGCCGTTAGCTAATGCGACAAAACAAGCCGGACCTAAAATGCCGCATTAGCCTTGATGTTAAGCGAATAATTCTTGACATTACTACAAACCGGAAAAGTTTTGAAGAAAGATTAAAATACGTGTATAATGAAACTTGATATAAATACTAATACGTTATAAGAGAGGAGAAGAGATGGAAGAAGTTTTGTCCAGATATATAAATAGTTTTCCTTTTTTAGGCTTGGTAGGGCTTCTTTTTGCCGGATGGACATACGATATAGTTAAGAGAAGATCCGAGGGGTCTAAGAAGATGAAGGAACTTGCCGATGAGATTCATCACGGCGCTATGGTATTTTTAAAGGGCGAGTATGAAGTAATTGCGCTTTTTGTTATTCTGCTGGCTGCTATAATGACTCTCTTTTTGAGCCTGGGTACAGCAATGGCATATTTGTTGGGAGCATTATGTTCTATGCTGGCAGGCTTTTTAGGTATGAAAGCGGCTACCCGGTCTAGCAGCAGAACTACTCAGAGTGCTATTTCTGGCGGTATCTCCGAAGCTTTAGATACGGCTTTTAAAGGCGGGTCTGTGATGGGTATTTCTGTAGCCGCTTTAGGTATACTGGGTTTAAGTGTGGTCTATATTCTTACCAAAAACCCGTTTATTATAAACGGGTTTGCTATGGGAGCAAGTTCGGTAGCTCTATTTGCCCGTGTAGGCGGGGGGATATATACTAAGAGCGCTGATATAGGCGCTGATTTGGTCGGAAAAGTCGAAGAACATATACCCGAAGATGACCCTAGGAATCCCGGAGTCATCGCTGATAATGTAGGCGATAATGTCGGCGATACTGCCGGTATGGGCGCGGACTTATTTGAGTCGTATGTAGGATCGGTTATAGCAGCAATAGCTATAGGCGCTACGATGGCGGCTCCTGTTAAATATATGTTCTTACCCTTAGGGTTAATCGGGGCTGGGTTAATAGCTTCGCTTATAGGTATTTATTCTATTAACCTGCTTAAAAGAATCAGCCCTCAATCTGCATTAAGAAATGCTACTTATGTGAGCGGCGTTTTATATTTAGCGGGGGTTTATTTTATTATTTCTTCGCTTTTTGGCGGTCTTGAGCTTTTATGGGCGGTTCTCTGCGGAGTTTTGGCTGGTGTATTTATAGGTTTAGAGAGCGAATTCTTTACCAGCGGCCCGCCTATAAGAAACGTAGCCAAAAGCAGCCAGACTGGCGCTGCAACGAACATTATAACCGGTTTTGCTACCGGATGTGAAAGTACGATTTTACCTCTTCTTACAATAGCTGCAGCTACTTTTATAGCTTTTAGCGTAAGCGGCCTTTACGGTATAGCTATTGCTGCTGTCGGTATGCTTTCGACAATCGGAATAGTAATGTCTACAGATTCATACGGCCCGATAGCCGATAATGCCGGCGGTATAGCTGAGATGTCCGGCCAACCGGCAAAAATAAGGAAGATAACCGATGAATTAGATTCTTTAGGCAATACTACCGCTGCTATAGGAAAAGGGTTTGCTATAGGGTCGGCGGCTTTAACCGCTTTAGCTCTGTTCTCGGCCTATCAAAAGACAGCCGGTATTAAGATAATTAACCTTACCGACATAACAACTATAATAGGGTTACTTATTGGCTCTTTGATGGCTTTTGCTATTGCAGCCCTTACTTTAAAAGCTGTCGGGCGAACCGGTAATAAGATGGTAATGGAAATCCGGAGGCAATTTAAAGTGATAAAAGGGTTAAGAGAGGGTAAAGCAAAAGCCGATTCTGCTAGATGTATAGATATAGTAACAAAAGGCGCTTTAAAAGAGATGGTGTTTCCGGGTGTGCTGGCATTAGTTGTGCCTTTGGGTGTAGGCTTCTTTATGGGCAAACAAGCTCTAGGCGGATTTTTGGCCGGTTCTTTAAGCTGCGGTATTCTACTTGCTCTTATGATGACTAACGGCGGCGCTATCTGGGATAATGCTAAGAAATGGATTGAACAGGGTAACCTGGGCGGTAAAGGAACCCCTACTCATGCAGCTGCTGTGGTAGGAGATACTGTAGGCGACCCTTTCAAAGACACCACAGGCCCGTCAATGAATATATTGATTAAGCTTATGGCAATAGTGTCTCTTGTATTTGCGCCACTATTTTAGTTTTAGTTTAGTAGACGTCCTATTTGGGTACACCCTGCTATGCGATTGCACTTTGTAACTAGTAGGGCGCACCCAAATAGAACGTCTACCGTACGTCTACCGGAGCGTTTTTTATCTCTTGACGGTCAATTTGGTGTATGATAATATATTCCCAAAATTGTGAGGTAGCCATGAAAAATTTTAATTTTCCCAGTAAGATAGCGGTGGTATCGTTATGTATAATTTTCTTTTCCGGTTGCGCTTTTGTTTTGCAGAAAGGGCGGCGTTCTGATGTGGAAAAGATAGAAGTTCTACGGCAGGAACTGGCAGAATTACGTACAGCCCGGTCACTATTAAAGGAAAAGCTGGCTGACGAGATAAAAGACAAAAGAGTAAAATTAGATATGCAGGAGAGAGGATTAGTTATAACTGTGTTGGCCGAAGTTTTGTTTGATTCAGGCAAAGCAGAATTACGGAAAGAAAGCTTCGATATTCTTAGTAAAGTAGCAGAAATATTCAAAGACGAATTGCGTAAACATCAAATAGGTATAGAAGGGCATACTGACAATGTGCCTATCAAACATTCCGGCTGGAAAACCAACTGGGAATTATCCGCTCACCGGGCTCTAAGTGTACTGCATTATTTAGAAGAACAGGGCGTAGATCCGGCAAGGCTGTCGGCTATAGGTTATGGTAAATATAAACCGGTCTCTTCTAACCAAGCAGAAAAAGGCAGACAGTTGAACCGCCGGGTAGAGATAATAGTCTTGCCCCGGTTAGTAAAAAAATTAGATTTAGAAGAAGAAGTCCTTAAGGGAAGTATTCCTGAAGAGATACTTAAATAAACCTTTTAAAATTACAAGGAGAAGCTTGTGAAGAATTCACCAATTCTCGGTATATTTCTAGGCATTATTATAGTCCTGTTAATAATAATATTTTCTTTAGGCTACCAGGTTAATAAATGGAACAAGCTGTATTCGCAAGAGACGAGCCTGCGGATAAAAGCAGAACAGAGTATTGATAATTTAAAAGTAAAAATCGAAAGGCTTTCCGGCGAAGTAGATGGCCTTAACAATAAAATTGCTGCGAAAGAGGAATTATTGGCTTCCCGGGAAGAAAAGATTGAGAGTTTAGAGTTAAATATAGCAAAACTCCGGAAATTAAAAGAGCATTTAGAAGAAGAACTTAGTGAAGAGCTAATGAAACAGGAAAAAGATAATACTCCTTAAAAATATCTTGTAGAAAAACTTCTCGTCTAAAATTACAAAAGGGGGCAAAAGCCCCCAATTTTTTTGAATATATAACTGCTTTATAACTCTATATGAAAGATAAAATTAAACAGGATAAAGTGACTGTGCCGGCTCATATAGCT
>CAZBZJ010000117.1:0-4498 GCA_964496355.1 uncultured Planctomycetia bacterium
ATCGCTCCTGCAGAACTCTATCAGATAGTTTACCCCTACCGAAATCTTCCGGATAGGCTGTAACAATATCCAACCCCATCTCTTCCGGATAAGGCAAAAATCTGCCGTAAAGTTTTCCACCGGTTATACAGACAGCTTTGGCGCCTACAGCCGCGGCTATATGCACAAAGGCGGTATCATTGGATACTACAATCTCTGCTGCCGAAATTATCTTAGCCAGCTGGACAAGGTCGGTCTTGCCGGCCATATTATGCACCTTATTTGAGCCTGTATCTTTTTTTATCTGCTCAGCTAATCGGTTATCGGTATCAGTTCCCACAATAACTATATCTAAGCCATAAGTCTTAATCACATACCGGGCTATATTAGAAAATCTCTGAACCGGCCACCGTTTAAACTCCTCGGCCGCGCCGGGAGCTATAACCGTATATTTATTTTTTTTCCCAAAAGTATTATCTGCTCTTTCAATATTTAAATAGGGCCTGTCGATATCTGTCCTCTCATTTAAAAGAGACTCAAAAAAGTGTTTGTTCTTATAAAATTCGTGCGCGAATTCAGAGCCGGCTGGTATGAGCCTGGTGTAATATCTATCACCGAGAGATTTGAGGTATCTAAACACTCTCGGCAGCCACCCCTGAACCCCGATTTTTTCCTTCGCCCTGACAGCCTTAACCAGCGCATCTTCACAGAAAAAACTCCGGGCAAACCGCGGCTGGATAACTGTCTGAAACCCTCTTTTTGATAAGTATCTTATTACACCAAACCTGTAAAAAATGCTGTTTTCAAATCTTTTCCGGTCTATCCAGATAAAATCATCTATGAATTCCGCGTCAAACTTCAGAGCTAAATCTTTCCAGACTATATTTCCGCATAAGGTTATTTTATATTCTTTATATTTATTGCTGCTTTTTACCTTCTCTATGAAATTACGGAAAAGTATATAATCGCCTATCCGGTCTAAGCGCACGATTAGTAAAGACTTAGAGCTACAGTCTTGTTTAGGACTATAAGCCAGCCTGTCGACTAAGGGAAATACTAACAACCTTAAAATAATCTTTAATCGTTCTATCATCAATCCTAAATTATATATTTACCTTACCCGTTCCACCCTTCCGAAAATGAGTTTTTTAAATTTAGCCAACAGGGTCGATTTTTTCCTGAACCGCTTAAATATAGATTTATCGGTATCTTCATCGATAATCATAACCTTAGGATGCCTTAAAGGAACCTCTATATCCCGGGCTCTATTATTTATAAAACTCTTGTCCACGAACCCGGGCGTATGCCGGCCCTGGCTGGTAAATCCGATATTAGTAATCAAGTTCCGGTTAGGCCTGACCCCTACCCCGTTATTTATCCGGACCGCGTAATTCCATTGATAACTCCAGATGTCCGCCTTACCGGTATATACGTCGTCTAAGATACCTAACATCTGCCGTTGTTCTGCGGCTAAAGTATACAGATTTTTGATCTGATTGTTCTTTTTCAACTCCGGATATGACCCTATATCTACATCATAGAACTGCCAGGCCCTGCGCCAGGTAGCCCACCCCCATATAGATGTATATTTGGAAAAATGATAACTTGCCCTATCGTACCTGTTAGTACGCGATAAATGGTTGTGTCCTGTTATATGCATTACCCTGGTATCATTTTGATAATACCCTAATAACTCCCGGCAAAACCAGAAGAAACTATCAGCCGGCAGGATATCGTCTTCTAAGATTATGCCTTCCTCTACATTATCAAAAAACCAGCCTATAGCACTGCTTACAGCCTTACGGCAGCCCAGATTATTATCGCGGTATAATCTATGAACCCGGCAATCCCAATCCACATTACGTACTACACCGCGAGCCTCCCGGCACCTCTTTTGCATCCGTGCATCTTGCGGGCGGGGCCCATCAGCTGCTATGAATAACTCAGCCGGAGATACCCTGCGTATCCGCTCAAAGACTTTCTGGGTAGAATCCGGCCGGTCGAATATCAAGAATAATACGGGCGTGTCTAATTTCTTTTGCATATCGTCTGCGCATCTAAGTTTAATATGTTATTCTTTACCAAAGGAGTCCCTGCTATATCCTGCGAAACCGAACATAAAAGAAGAAACTCAGCCCCGCCCATAAAACCTGCCCACTGCGAAAAAGTGCTGACCGGGCTCATTATATAATCGCACAGAGACAAAGCTATCATGTTCTCTATATAATGGCCGCGGCCTGTCTTTTGGCCGGGCGCGAATATGTAATCGAGCTCTCTAAAATTGCCGGGTTCCTGCTCTTCTTCAGAAGCTATTAAAAACCTGACAGTTTTACCGGTAAATTTTTCTCTAAACTGGCGCATGAAATCAGCATATTTCGGACTATCGAAAAAGTAGCGCCCCTGCCGCCAATACCGGTAATCAGTCTGCCGCATCAAGACTCCGGTAAGGATATCGCAGCCTTTTTTTGCGAAATCGATAAAATCTTTAACCTTGGTATAATACTCTTCTTTGAACCTTAGCCGGCTGCGGATCTGGCCTGCGTATATACCGGTTAATTCCCAATCATTAAAATGCCATCCGGCTAATATGATAATCCGGTTCTTCTCGACTAATTGGTTTAAACGGCTATGGCTAAAGGAATCTACAGAGCCTATATCTCTGCCCGGGATAAACCTGTGAACAGTAGAATCTTTTTTGGTTATAACACTTACCGCTCCCGGCACTATATATCCGAAAAGATGAATAAGGAACTTGATTAGCCGCTGTATCATCTCTCCGGACCCGGCGTATAATTCTATATACTTTCCGGCTTTAAGACAAAAATTTCTATTAGCCCAGCAGCAATTGTCCAGTTCAAAAAGATTCGCGTATTTAGCAAAACTTAGATTGATAATATTAACTTTGCCTGAGTAGCGTTTGTAAAGCGAATACAGGGCAGCCGAATTAAATAATTGGTTGCCTAACCTCGACCCGCCGTGAGTAAATATTAGAATCTTATCCGCCATAGCACTGCCTACCAGTTGTCGTTATCCTCATAATTTAATTCAATAAGAAAACCGTTCAGGTCTCTTTTCACCAAATCTTTTACCTTTTTTGTAAACATCTCTTTCCAGACCCCTGTACGCCCCATATTAGAAATATGATTGCCGTGCACCTGAAGCTTCTTATCAAAGGCCGAGAAATCTTTGTGCTTTTTTGACCTCTCCATATTGGCCTCTAAAGAAAACTTAGCCGAAACCTTGTGAATTTCATCTCTGCTTAATCTAACTTTCGCCTTTTCCAAGATGATGTTGACCAATCCCTCTTCTCTACCGCAGAAAAAGTCTTCATATCTTACGAAATAAGCTCTCTTATCTTTCCTGTAACTTCTTAGTCTGTCTTGATATTTCTGGTCTACAAATAAATGAAAATGGGCCTGGATTAAAGCAGCCTCCGCACCGGCTGATTCTTTTAAATATCTAAACTGCCGGTTAGCCTGAGAACATATTATATCTCGAGGGTCCCTATAAGTAATGAACTTATAAGAAAGGTCATCAGTAAAACCGTGTATTTTCCTGGGATGCTTACCCAATTCATAAAGCACCTGATATATAAATGTAGACCCGGAAGCCGGCAAACCCGCTACTGTATAAGTGGGCTTAAAAGCCGGGGTAAGATAAAGGAACATAGCCCTTAAGTTATGCAATAAATCTTTCTTTTTCATTGTTAAATTCATCCAGCTTAATATTTATCCGCGTAATTCTGTAATTATCTTTTTGAACCGTTCTGCCTGTTTAGACAGAGAAAAATTTTCGGCTTCTTTTACAGCCCCGGCTTTTAAATTTTCTAACTTATCCTTATCTTCTATCAGATCCGTAACTGTCTTCTCCAGATTCTCCGCATCGGAATACCTCAAACTAGCTTTCTTGAGATAACCGGAAAGTTTAAAATAAGCCGGCATTATAATCGGCTTGCCAAACCTTAAAGCGTCAAAGATTATCCCCGAACCTTTGCTTATGCCGTATACTTCCTTTATCAGATACTCGCTTATAACATCCCGGCGTAAAGGGTTGATAATAATATCGCTTTTTCTTAATTCCTGGCTGAATCTTTTAAAAGATAAGCCTGCCTTCTGGAAAGTCTCATGATTCAACGCCTGCCGCTCAGGGATCACTACTCTACACCCTAAATCCTCGCACCTCTCAACAATACGCAGGCCGTATGGACCTACCGGCTTGCCTAATAAGCATAATTCTACTTTTTTACCGTATTTGCCAAAGACGCGGCTAAACACATCCAATACCAAGTCATAGTCGCGCCGGCTTTCTCTTATAGAACCCGGCATAACAAACCTTACCTTCTCACCGGTTCGATAAGCATCGCCTTCAAAGAATACCGGAGCAAAGGTATATATTTTCTGTTTAAGGGTGAATTTTAAAGCATAATCCAACAGAGGCTGGTATTCCAGATTTATAGCCTGGTATTTAGAAAGGACTCTACTGCACATCCACTTCTGGACATTAGTTTTAATCCCGTTTC
>CAZBZJ010000118.1:0-4473 GCA_964496355.1 uncultured Planctomycetia bacterium
GGAAAATATTTTAAAGAACAATGTAGTGGTAATTGATAAGGATTATGTGATAAGTGGGAATATCTCACTTAATCCTTACTACTTAATCCTTAATCCGGATTTAATCCTTACCGCCGCCGAGAAACTCTTCCTCTACCTCTTCTTTTCCTTCGTCGTAGAATTTCTGTTCGTCAGGGCTGAGTTCGTGGAGAAGCCTTAAGAATTCGCCTGCGTGCACACGTTCTTCGTCAGCTATGTCACGCATAACTTTCTGAACTAACTCGTTGTCCGTTGATTCGGCTAACTGCATATATAGCTGGATAGCTTCGTATTCAGCCGAAATCATAAACCTTACAGCGCGAATAAGCTCTTCTTTAGTCAGTTTGCGGTCTTCTGCTAAACCTGAAAATGGATTTCCAAAATCTGGCATAATCTCCCCCCTTTCTTAGGAAAGGTAAATTATATCTGAATACCTATTAGACGTCAAGGTCAATTGTTGGCTAATCTATTTGATATTAATATATAATATAGGCGTCCTACAGGGGTACATCCCGGACAACAGTAGGGTGTACCTTTATAAACGTCCTACAAAGGTACACCCTATGAATCTAATTGATAACCGCAGGATGTGGCTAAATAGGATGTCTACGAAAGACAAAGACAACAAGACGGATAGGATTTGTATTTGCAGAGGTTTATCTTTAATGTATAATTGTAGCTAATAAAAAACAAAAATGTGTACATAATAGCTGGGCCGAATGGCTCAGGTAAAACTACCTTTGCTACCGAATTTCTGCCAGATTATGCAAAATGCCCAAATTTTATCAATGCTGATCTTATCGCACAAGGGCTTTGACCCTTTTCACCTCAGCAGGTTACGATTAAGTCAGGTAAGCTTGTTTTAGAACAGATTAAAGAATATGAAAAGACGCATGACAATACTTGATAAAGCAGAAGCTGCAATGAAAAAAGCTGTAAAAAAAGTTGTCGCTCAACATAAAAAAGACGGCCGTCCACTTGCTGTATGGGAAGACGGAAAAGTCAAGCGCGTTCAAGTAAAATAGATTGTTTACCGTCTCTGGATCATCCCGCCTTTTTATGTATAAATTATCGGTTACAAGTATAAAGTATATATTAAAATAGTAGCTTCAAGTTATAACCCTTTCTCAATCCCCGCCTCCATTTCTTCCTGTTCTTTCCGGGAATTAGGGTTAAAATTCACGCATTTATCCCTTTTTTCACACTCATGGCACCACTGCTGGCAGTAATAGACGATATCATACGGTTCTTTTTTCATCATTTGACAAAGCGGACAGTCATCGTCAAAGCCGTCTCCATGTATGATTTCACTGACCGCGTCCTTAACCCGCTGTTTGATTTCATCGTCCGTAGGACAATCATAATGAAGGATATTGTACTTGCCCAGGGGTGTTACCCAGGCAGTCCCGTCCAGATAAGTTCTGTGAGGCCTGATTTTCACGATTTTACCCTCCTTTTTGTTTTTTTGGTATCTTTATAAACTTTGTTTTATAATTTTAATATTATTTTCATCATCAGCCCAGTTGGCAGGATTATTAATTATGTATTCGCGAATATTTTTCAATGATCTTTCTGTTACAGGTACATATCGTTACATAATAATATCCATTTTCTGAATAATCAAAGATGGTTGACCTATTAGGTTTTCTATAATAGAACCTCTTCATTTTGTTATTTATAATCTTAAATGCGATATACTAAACTACCCCTCTCTTACTATATAGACGAACCAAACCGCCGTTTTCTTTCAAATTTTTTATTTTTTTATAAAAGCTGAAAAATAAAATATCATCAAAACCGATCCTTAAACACTAAGAAACCCCTTTTTCCTTGACAAAAAATAAGGAAAAGAGAGAATATACAAAGATGAAGTTAAATAAAATTTGTCTGTTAGTTTTTCTGGTTGGGCTTGTCCTTTGCCTTCCTGCCTATACAATTAAATCAAATAATGAAAATAAAGTTTACTATATACCCGTTAAGGGAGAGATTAATTACGGGTTAGCTAGTTTCATCGATCGGGCAATATCGAAAGCAAAAGAAAATAATGTTCAGCTAATAATATTAGGAATAGATACTTTTGGCGGACGGGTAGATGCGTGTCTGGAGATCGTTGATTCTATAGAATCAACGGATAATATACCTACCGTAGCTTTTATCGAAGATAAAGCCTGGTCTGCAGGAGCTTTAATAGCTTTAGCTTGTGAGAAAATAGTTATGAAAAAAGCCAGTTCGATCGGGTCTGCTGCTCCAGTCGGCGGTAAGGGTGAAGAGTTGGGAGAAAAATACGTTTCGGCATTAAGAACAAAGTTTTCGGCCTTAGCAGAAAAAAACGGATATCCGCCTAATATAGCAAGAGCTATGGTGGATAAAGAAATCCAGGTCCAAGAAGTAACAATCGATGGAAAAATAAAGTATCTTTCTAAACAAGAAATCGAGGCTTTAAAAGAGAAAAGAGAAAGGTTTAAATTAGGCGATATTATAAGTAAAGAAGGTAAATTGCTTAATCTAACATATAATGCAGCTAAAAAATATAACGTAGCATCCGCAATAACAAATGAATTGTCTTCTCTACCAGGATTATATAACTTAGCCGGCGTAGATATTGTCGACGTAAAACGCAATTGGGCGGATCATCTTGCGATATTTTTTACCAGCACTCTGGTTAGTTCTTTACTGCTAAGCCTGGGATTTATATTTATTTATATGGAATTTTCCGAACCGGGGCTTGGCTGGCCCGGGCTTATAGGGTTGATGTGTTTTAGCCTCTTCTTTTTCGGCAGGTATATAGTAAATCTGGCTAGTTGGTTGGATATTATATTGTTTAGTATTGGTATAATATTCATAATTTTAGAAATATTTGTAATACCGGGATTTGGAATACCCGGAATCGCCGGAATGATTTTGGTATTGATTTCGTTATATCTGGCGTTGAGTCCATATAAAATCCCCAGACAACCATGGGATTTTGAGACTTTACAAACTAACCTTTTAATGATTCTGGGAAATCTAACTATAAGTATAATTGCCGGGTTTATCCTTTTCAGTAACCTGCATAGAATACCCCTTTTAAACAGGATTGTTCTTAATAAGTCGATGAAAGATAAAGAAGATAATCAGTATTCCGTCGAACCCGGTGAAAAACTGCAGTTAGGCGATAAAGGGATTGCTTTAACGGATTTACGGCCTGTAGGCAGAGTCCGGTTTGAAAAAAAAGTTTATGACGCGATATCTCAAGAAGGATATATAGAGAAAGGGAAAAAGGTAAAAATAATAGAAATTAGTGGCAATAGAATACTTGTAAATAAGGAGGTGTCCTGATGACTTGGTTAATCGTAATTCTGGCTATATTTTTGATTATTATCTTTTTTGTACTGTTGTCGTTTTTTGGTTTGTGGTTTAGAGCCCGCCTTTCGGGAGTAAGAATCGGTATTGTTAATATCTTGGGTATGAAATTAAGGAAAGTTTCTCCGAATGCTATAGTGCAAGGGCTTATTATGGGCACTAAAGCAGGGTTAGAATTGTCTTCTTCAGATTTAGAAGCTCATTTTTTAGCCGGTGGAGATATAAGTAATGTAGTAAAAGCGCTTATCGCCGCAAGTAAAGCCAGTATACCTTTAACTTTTACAAAAGCTACCGCTATTGATTTGGCCGGGAGAAATGTTTTAGAAGCTGTACAAACAAGTGTAAATCCTAAAGTTATCGATTGCCCGTCACAGAATTCAAGCAAGACCACAGTAGAAGCTGTAGCCGGCAACGGTATCCAGTTAAAAGCTAAAGCCAGAGTTACCGTAAGAGCGAATATCGACAGGCTTATCGGAGGAGCTACTGAAGAAACTATAATTGCCAGAGTAGGTGAAGGGATTGTTACTACAATAGGATCGGCGAAAACCCACAATGAAGTTTTAGAAAATCCCGATACTATATCGCATAGGGTTCTGGAAAAGGGCCTGGATTCAGGCACGGCTTTTGAAATATTGTCGATAGATATAGCTGATATCGATGTCGGCAGAAATATAGGCTCGGAATTACAAGCCGCTCAAGCAGAAGCCGATAAAAAAGTAGCACAAGCAAAAGCCGAAGAACGAAGAGCTATGGCCGTCGCACTCGAACAGGAAAATAAGGCAAAGATAGAAGAGAACCGGGCAAAGGTAGTACTTGCGGAAAGTCAGATTCCTGAAGCTATAGCCGAAGCTTTTCGTAAAGGGACTTTAGGTGTAATGGACTATTATAAATTAAGAAATGTCCAGTCGGATACCGATATGCGGCAGAGTATATCTAAAATGGGCCAGGACGAGAATAAAGAGACAGACGAGAAATAATCTTTAAAAAAAATATAAATTAATTTAGGATTATATGGATAATAATGCCGAATGGGTCTTTTATGTGATCGTTCTTGCTATATGGGGACTTAGTGGCCTTATATCAAAACTTACTAAAAAAGAAAAAAACAAAAAA
>CAZBZJ010000119.1:0-4389 GCA_964496355.1 uncultured Planctomycetia bacterium
TTAGGCATAGGTGGGGTAAGGATGCTAAAAGAGCTGGGTTATCACCGGTTGAGTAGATACCATATGAACGAAGGCCATGCTAGCTTATTAACATTAGAGTTGCTTCGTCAACGCCGGCATACCGGCGAAGATAATTGGGACATAGACGGCGTTAAACGGATGTGTGTATTTACTACTCATACGCCTGTTCCTGCCGGGCACGATAAATTCGGGTTCGATCTGGTCAACCGGGTTTTAGGCGGCTATGTGCCTATAGATTTCTTAAAACAAGTCAGCAGCCAGACCGAACTGAATATGACTTTGCTGGCGTTAAACTTGAGCCATTATATAAACGGTGTAGCAAAAGAACACGGCAAAGTTTCTCAGGAGATGTTTCCCGGATACCATATTGATTCTATAACTAACGGCGTACATTCCCATACCTGGGCATCTGAGAGCTTTAAAGAGTTATATGACAAATATATACCAGGTTGGGCTAAGGACTCGTTTAGTTTAAGGTACGCAGTCAATATTCCTCGGGAAGAAATATGGCAGGCTCATCAGGCTGCCAAGGCCCGGCTTATAGACTATATCAATAAAGAAAAAAATGCCGGTATGGATTATGATACCCTAACTATAGGGTTTGCCAGGAGATCCACGGCTTATAAAAGATCGGATCTGGTCTTTTTTGATGTGGACAGGCTTTTACATATTGCGGATAATGTAGGTAAGATCCAGTTTGTATTCGGCGGCAAAGCCCACCCTAAAGACGAAGCCGGCAAATCCAAGATTGTCCGGGTAATATCGGTTTCTAAACAACTGCAGGATAAAATCAAGATAGTTTATCTGGATAATTATGATATCGATTTAGCCAAACTGATTATTCCGGGTGTTGACCTATGGTTGAATACACCCCGAAAACCCCAGGAAGCTTCGGGGACTTCGGGTATGAAAGCCGCGCATAATGGAGTTCCCAGTTTAAGTGTTTTAGACGGATGGTGGATAGAAGGGTGCATTGAAAATCTAACCGGCTGGGCTATTGGAACGGCTGCTGAAACTGAAAGTATAGACGAAGAAGATGCCAAATATTTATATGATAAATTAGAAAAGATAATATTGCCTACCTTTTACAATAATCATCAAAGATGGATAGATATTTGCCGGCATGTTATTGCTATCAATGCTTCATTTTTTAATACCCACCGTATGGTTCAGCAATACGTCTTAAACGCTTATTTTAAATAATCCGGCAAATAGTGGAATTTTACCGGTTAATATGGTACAATAAATGGTCTTAACTGCTGTATTGTCAGATTGAATCCTTGATTACCCCCTTTTTCTGGCCGGAAAAAAATTATTTTTAAGATTGTATTGTTTTTTACCCTGTGATGACGATTACTGCACATAAAGGAGGAATTGAATGACTATATATACTAAAAATCAACGCCGGATTTCCCGTACCATCTCAGATAGAGCGACTATTGACAACTGGCGCGATTATAAATGGCAGTTAGAGCATGCCATACGCGATATTGGCACATTCCAGGCTTTAACCGGGATTAAATTCAACAAAAAAGAGAAAGAAAAATTTCAGGAAATCCTAAAAAAATTCCCTCTGTGTATTACCCCTTACTATATTTCGTTGATTGATGCGGCACGCTATAAAACAGACCCCATATTTAAACAGTCATTTCCGGATATTAGAGAGCTGCTTGTTTCTAAATACGATATGCGCGATCCCCTGCATGAAGATAAAGATAAACCGGTTGTAGGCATAACCCATAGATATCCCGACAGAGTGCTTTTTGAAATAAGTAATGTATGTTCTATGTATTGCCGGCATTGTACTCGTAAACGTAAAGTTGGCGATATCGATTCGGTGCCCACAAAAACGGAAATTAAAAAGGGATTAGATTATATTAAAAAGACCAGCGCCGTACGAGATGTGCTACTTTCCGGAGGCGACCCGCTTATGTTATCCGACGATTATCTGGATTGGATACTCACGGAATTAGGCAAAATCCCTCATGTTGAGGTGATCCGTCTGGGTACACGGATGCCGGTAGTGTTACCTTATAGGATAACAGACAGTTTAATCGAGATGTTAAAAAAGCACCCGCCTTTATGGGTGAATACTCATTTTAATCATCCGCGTGAAATTACAGCTTCGGCTCAAGAGGCCTTAAAGAAGCTAGCTGACGCAGGGATTCCTTTAGGTAACCAGGCGGTATTGTTGGCGGGGGTAAATGATTGTCCGCGAATAATGAAAAAGTTGGGCCATAAACTTGTACAGAACAGGGTAAGGCCTTATTATCTTTATCAGTGTGATTTAACCGAAGGTTTAAGCCATTTCCGTACGCCGGTTGGTAAAGGTATAGAGATTATGGAGAATCTAATCGGCCACACAAGCGGTTTTTCTATACCCACATATGTAATAGATGCTCCGGCAGGCGGCGGCAAGATTCCCATTATGCCTAATTATTTGATATCCTGGTCTACTAACAAGGTAATTTTACGAAATTACGAAGGAGTAATTACTACTTATAAAGAACCGGATTCTTATGAACCGGTATTTTGCGATAGAAATTGTGATGAATGTAAGTTGAGGCTGAATTTGGAAAGTGCTAAAGAGTATAAAGCAATAGGTATTTCAAAACTCTTATCCGATTTTGATAAGACTATTTCGTTTACTCCGGAGAATAACGAGCGGAACCAGCGCCGGAAAAAAAGAGGCAAAAATAAATAAAAACAGTAAAATGAAAAATAGACGGCAGAAAACAAACCAATCCTTTGGCGTTATGCTGAGAAAGATTTTCTTCGCCGGCCTTGCGGTTATTTTTCCTCTATTTATTACCTTCTATATAATCTTAGCCATTTTTCAGTTCAGCGAAGGGATTATCGGTAGATATATTAATTCGGAATTGATGCAGGAATACGGATTTAAAATACCGGGCCTTGGGCTTATACTGATGCTGATGATAATTTTCGGTGCCGGAATAATCTCCCGCAATTTTCTAGGGCAAAAAATGCTGCCGTTGTTTGAAAAGTTATTTTTTAAATTGCCGGTTGTCGCTAATATCTATCCGTCTGCTAAGCGTCTTTCAGGATTTCTTTTCGGCGAAGAGGAAAGAAAGAAATTTAAAAAGGTAGTTCTTATAGAATATCCTCAGAGAGGGTCTTATTCTATAGGATTTATTACAAACGAAGAGATGCCTAATTTCGGTTTGCCAAATAAGGAAAAGTTAGCCAGTGTATTTATTCCTTTAGCTCCGGCTCCTTTTTCGGGAATTATCTTGTTAGTCCCTGAGGAAAAGATTACAGTAATAAATGTATCTATAGATACCGCCATAAAATTCATTGTTTCAGGCGGAGTAATATCATTGCCGGAACCGGAAAAGGCTACTGATACTGATATAGCCGAATAGTTTACTTTTTATAAAATAGGGTTCAAGTAGCTTGACAATGCCCCTTTTTATATATATAACTTTATAGGGTGCGGACAAAAAGCATTATTTTATCATTAATGCTTAAGTTACTTAATATTTGACGATAAAAAGGATAGAATTATGGCAAAAGAAGAAGCGATCGAAGTTCAGGGAGTGATTTCAGAAGCTTTAGGTAATTCGATGTTCAGGGTGAAATTAGAACAGGGCCAGACTATATTGGCTTATCCGTCGGGTAAAATGCGCAAATATTTTATTCGTTTGGTCCCCGGTGACAAGGTTACAGTAGCTATGTCGCCTTACGATTTAACCAAAGGCAGAATTACCTACAGAAATAGATAGCATACTATCGGCAAGAAAATGGCTTCAGTAAAGTTAAATGTTAAATTATTAGAGATAACAAAAGATGCTTTATCAGTTATTTATTCTGCCTGCCGGCAGTGTTATTCTGATAAGTTTGCCGCAGATATTTTTAATAATACGGCGATTTCACAAGAAAAAAAAGAAAAATTCGTCAAAAAGGTAGTATCTTCGGGCCATGAAAGCCCGTTAGAACACGTGAAATTCACTTTTGCTGTTCAAGGAGTATCCCGCGCTTTAACCCACCAGCTTGTCAGGCACAGAATCGCTTCTTATTCCCAGCAAAGCCAGAGGTATGTGAAAGCAACTGATTTCGACTACATTATTCCACCCTCGATTGAAACCGATGAAGGCATGAAGGCAGAATTTCTGGCAGTTATAAATAAGATACAGGAAAGTTATAATAAATTTATCGAAATGTTCGAAACCAAACAAGTCCGGGGTGAGTCGGCTAATCAAGATGCCAGATTTATTCTCCCGCAGGCAGCTGAAACAAAGATAGTGGTGACAATGAACGCCCGGCAATTAATCCATTTTTTCAAACTCAGGTGTTGTACCCGCGCACAGTGGGAAATAAGGCAGCTGGCAGAATCGATGTTGAGTATAT
>CAZBZJ010000120.1:0-4389 GCA_964496355.1 uncultured Planctomycetia bacterium
ATTTCAATACCCGCGAAACAGCGCATAATTATATCAAGCGAACCGGCCATCGTACCGGTATGGATGCCTTCGGGGGTAGTTCCTTCCTGCACATCGCTAACATCGGTTTTTAACACGCCTTGAAACCATTGCCAGTTCTGTCCGGATTCGCCTGCAAGCTGGGCAATAAAAGAATGCACGACTTTACTTAAGCTGGAACCATGCGAAGTGCGGGCTTCATAATAATCATAATTTTTCCGCACCATGTTTCTATCAAACGAATATCCGAGATTGTTAAATATTTCTTTTATCTCATCTAAGGAAAAGAGATAGAAAATCATTAATGTATCAGCTTGTTTAGCCACTTTATAAGCATCCGGAGATTTTCCTTCGGCTTTTAAAATTCTATCCATACGCCCGATATTGCCATATTTCTTACGGTATTTCTTCCAATTCAATTCTTTTAACGTAAAGTATTTATCGAACTGTTCGATAATTCCTTTTTCACTTATGATAATCTTCATCTTCTTGGTTATATCGTTCCATAACGAAAAATCTTTTTCCGTTAATCTTAATTTTTTAAGAAGCCGGTTTCTATATTCATCAGGCAACATCGATAAAATATCTTGCGCTCTTAGTAATGTCCAGACAATCATAAAGTTTGTATAAGCGTTATCAGTCAAACCCGGTTCCTCACTATCAGGATATTTCTCATGAAATTCGTCTGGGCCCATAACGCCATAAGTATGGTACCTTTTATCTTTGGAATCAAATCTCACCAGACTTCCGCCAAATTGTGCTATGGATAGTAAGAGTTCTGCTCCGTACTTTCTTATAAATCCTATATCTTTAGTTACGCTCCAATACTGCCAAAGATTATAAGCTATATCAAAAGATATATGCCGCTGCCTGCGGCTGTAATCAGGCCCCCATTCGCCGGATTTAGGGTTTAAATGAAGTAACTGGGTTTCTTCTTCTCCTGTCGAACCACTCTGCCAGGGGAACATCGCACCTTTAAAATTGTTCTCTTTTGCATATTTTCTGGCAGCAGGTAACCGTCTGAACCTATACATCAGCGCAGATTTAGAGACCTGCGGCATGTGCTGATTGTAAAAAGGCAGGATAAATATCTGGTCCCAAAAAATATGCCCGCGGTAAGCTTCGCCGTGCAAACCTCTGGCCGGTATGCCTGCATCAATATCAACATTATGTATACAGGCTGTCTGAAGAAGGTGAAATATATGAAGCCTGAGCACTTTCTGAGAAAAGGAATCGCCGGCAATTTGGATATCGCATTTTTCCCAGAGTTTCTTCCACATACCAATATGCGAACGAACTAAATATTTAAATTCTCTAACTCTTTTTATTTGTCCGAGAGCCGATTTAACCGGGCTCCGGTTATCAGAATCTTTAGAAGTATATACAGCAACTGTCTTTTCTATCCTGTAAGACTTTTTCTTCTTAACAGATAAACAGAACTCTTTACCTATACGTGCTTTACCATTTTGAGTATCTTCTATAATAGTTTTTAATTCAGGCCGGATCTCGGCTTTACCGCTGAAAACCCGTATTTTAGCAGACTGTATGATATTAATATGCGACTGATTGGTCCTCATATTAAGAAATATACAATTCCTGCCGTAAGAACCTAAAGAACAGGCCTCTAAGTGCCGGCAATTCAATGTCCTGTATCTGGCCACATTATCGTTAATCACTCCGCCGTCAAGAACCGCCTTTACAGTTATAGTCCCTGAATAATTTTCCGGCCTGATAGTATACTGAATAGCACCTATGTGCCGGTATTTAATATGTACAATCCTATTTTCCTGGATCGTAAAAATATATCCTCCTTTGGTACGAAGCCGGAATCTTCTGCTGAATATGCCGTTTTGTATATCTAATTCCTGTTGATAAGATAAAACTTTTTCTTGTGAAACCGAAATCCAATCATTATCATCCGCCTTAAAAGCCAGAAATGTCCAATTAGGACAATTAACAAAATCTTCATTTAAAACGGTTCTGCCGGATATCTCTGTAGCCAACTTATTATAGACTCCGGCTATATATGTGGCCGGATAATGCACACCCGAAGCAGAAGATTCACAAACTGCTCCTCTGGCTGCAAAATATCCGTTACCTACCGTACAGAGAGCCTCTCTTAAACTCTCCTGTTCAGGATTAAACCCATCATAAACAAGTTTCCAGGTGTTTATATCTTTCATAAATAATATATAATACCTTAATTTGAAGCTATAACCCGTTTAAATAATTCCTTTACTCGGTCCGGGCCGGATACTATAAACTCCGCGGCAGAACTTTGCAGCTCATCAGAAACCAGAACACCCGTACCGCGCGTTCTTACGACCCTGAACGCATCTTCATCGGTAGTATCATCACCAATATAGATAATCGAATTCTCCTGCCAATTAATATTTAAAGCTTTCATAATCCAGCGTACAGCCATACCTTTATCCCAGTCGATTGCCGGCAAGATTTCGAATACCTTTTTACCCTTTAACACGCGCAATACTTCATGTTTACTAACCGTCCTGTCGACAACTTCCTCTATATGAGGGACATTCTCATCTTTTACCAGCCGATAATGCACAGCAAAGCTAATCTTTTTATTTTCGACTAAGATTCCTTCTATATTCTTAAAATCGCGTTCAAACTTTTCTACTAACTGCTGAATCAAAGGTATAGTTTTTTCTACTTCCGGATGCATCATTTTCTTTCCGCAGCCTACAATATCAAATCCATGGCTGCCCGCATAAAAAAGGCCATTTATACCGACTAACTTTTCCACATCTTCTCTCTGCCTGCCGCTTACAACAGCCACAGTAAATTTTTTTGATAATTTCTCAACTGTATTACGCATCTGGCCGGACAAAACCGCTAAATCCGGCCGGTCTACTATAGGAGTTAAGGTGCCGTCATAATCTAAGAAAAATACCGGTTTCTTGTCCGTATCAAAACTGGCCTTAGCAGGCACAAAAAATGACGGGTTAACTTTTATTTTTGCTGAATCTACACCGGCCTCAGTAAACAGATCAAACGATTCCAAAGGGTTATCCCACATTTTGAATAAATCCCTGGGTCTCTTACTGAACCATTTTTCTACAGCATTTATATTAATATCCCTCAAATCCTCTACGGCTATATCGGCTCCATACTTTAAAAGGTCATTAGAGTTGTCTTTACGAGCAACCCCCAAAACTAACCCGAATCCGCCGTTTCTTCCGGCTAAAACGCCGGAAGTAGCATCTTCAACTACCACAGAGCTTTTAGGATATGTATCCATATTACGTGCAGCTTTAACAAATATATCAGGTTCCGGTTTACCCTGCAGACGCAACTTAGCCGAAACTTCTCCGTCGACCCTGGTTTCGAATAAATCCGGCATCCCTACCGATTCAAGAATTAACTTACAATTTTTTGAAGAAGAGGCTACTCCTACCTTTAAGCCCTCAGATTTCAAATGTTTTATGAACTCTATTGAAGAATCATATAGCTGTGCTCCCTTCTCTTTTAGAACTTTACGAAATTTCTCATTCTTTTTATTGCCTATACCGCAGACAGTCTCTTTACCCGGTTCATCCTGAGGTGTGCCGTAAGGAATATCTATATTCCGTGATTCTAAGAAACTCTTAACTCCTTCATAACGGGGTTTACCGTCTACAAAGGGTAGATAATCATTATCATGGGTAAATTCGCGAAAGGCTTCGCCATCGCGTTCCTGCCGCAGTTTCAAATATTCATCAAAAGCTTCTTTCCAGGCAGCTGCGTGTACTAAGGCGGTCTGAGTTATCACCCCGTCTAAATCAAATACAACCGAATCAAATAAATAATTACTCATTAAATAATCCTTTTTTAAACAACTCTGCTAATTTATTATAATCAACTTCTTTTAAATCTTCAACTACAAGGTCAGCTTGGCTCAATCTATCCGGCTTTTTATAATGGTCTATGCCTATAGTTATAAACCCGCCGGTTTTTGCGGCTTTTACTCCTAAAACCGCATCTTCGAAAACCACACACTCTGCAGCATCTAAGCCTAACTTCTCAGCGGCTGTAAGAAAAACTTGGGGGTCAGGTTTACCGGCCGTTATATCGCCGCCTGAGATTATTACTTCGAATATATCAATAATACCAGCTTTATTAAGAATATCCCGGCAGCTGCGGCTTGAAGATATAACGGCTATTAAAATCCCTCTGGATTTGAAATCTTTTATCAGGCCGACTGCCGCCTGATAGACTTTAACTCCCTCTTCTTCTAAAAACTCGAGATAATGCTTCTGTTTCTGAGACGATATCTTTGCTAAATCTTCTTCGGATATATCAGGTAGAATAGCTCTGGCTCCCGAATTAGTGGGTATTCCGTCAACCTTAACCTTATATTCTTCAAAAGTC
>CAZBZJ010000121.1:0-4356 GCA_964496355.1 uncultured Planctomycetia bacterium
CTGCGCAGGCCAATCAAAGATCGCAGGCCGTGCTGGGATTATTGGGATAATTCAGATACATTAATTTAGTTTTTTTGATAATTCTTTTAGGTATTTTATCCAACTCCGGTAAAAATAGATTTTTTTCTCTCAAGGGCATTTTATATATCTTTGCACCCGATAATATAGCTGCGCCTTGATAACCCGGGTAAGCGGGGTCAGGCAACAAGACATAATCACCGCTATCCACAAAACCTAAAGGAAGGTTTACCAGGCCTTCTTTAGACCCTATAAGAGGCAAGATTTCTTTATCCTGGTTTAAATTAACGCCAAACCTGTCCTTAAACCGGCCTTTTATTGCCAACCGCAAAGATTCTTTACCCCTGGCAGACCCGTATTTCTGGTTTTCTTTTATCTTTGCCGATTCATACAATTGTTTAACTACAGGCCCGGGAGCAGCGATATCAGGGTCGCCGACACTTAAATCAATAAGCTTAATCCCTTTACTTTTTAGCTTTTGTTTTTCTTCATCGATTGCCGCGAATAGATAAGGCGGCAACCTCTGTATCCGTTTAGAAAGTTCAAACTGCATATAAACTCCTTCGTATGTTCACTTCCCACCGCGTAGGTGGGAATTTCCCACCTACGCGGTGGGAAAGGGTTTTACAACGATAATACATCTTTCATCGAATACAGGCCGGGTTCTTTTGAAACCAGCCATACAGCTGCTTTTACCGCACCCTGTGCAAAAATATCCCTGGTTTTAGCCGAATGAGAAAGCTCTATCTTGTCCATATCGCTGTCAAAAATAATCTTATGGTCGCCTACTATTTCATCTTCCCGGGTAGCTTCGATATCCTCGGCCTTTAAATCAAACCCTTCATCGTTTACTATCTGCGCTATTTTCTTAGCAGTTCCGGAAGGTGCATCTTTCTTATGTATGTGGTGTGCTTCGGATACCGATACATCATATCCTTTTAAGGCTGACGCGGCGGCTTTTATCAACTCAAATAATAAGTTAACTCCTACGCTCATATTAGGAGCATAGACTATGGGGATATCCTCTGCGGCTTTCTCAAGTTCTGTTTGTTGAGAATCAGTTAAACCCGTTGTACCAATAACTACACACTTCTTATTCTTCACAAGATAACCAAGATGGCCTATTGTAGCTTTTGGAGTTGTAAATTCTATCAAACAATCACATTCGGCGATTTTTCCGGTATCGTCTACAACCGGCACATCTTCGGCCTTCTTGCCAATATCAGGATGGCCTGAACTTTCCAGGCCGAAAACTACCTTGGCCTCATCTGTATCTTTAGCTATATTAAGAATGCGCCTTCCCATCTTCCCGCAAATGCCACTTATTGCTATTTTCACCACTTAATACCCCTCCTTTTTTTCGATAGATGATCACTTTGTTCGGACGATGGATGACCACTTCGTTAAGATGACGGCTGACCGTTCGCTATGCTCACTAGGACTAATCTTCATCCTTTCGTCCCTCGTCCATCGTCCTTCGGAACGTTATTTTATCAATTTATAGCCCTTCAATACTTTCTTCAACTTAGCCAAATTATCCTTACTCATCTTATATAACGGAAGGCGAAAATTCGGCTCTAACATATTCATGAGGCCTAAAGAAGTCTTAACCGGTATAGGATTCGTCTCGATAAACATCGCCATCATCAAATTATAAAGATATAACTGCATCTTCTTTGCTTTTTCGATATTGCCTTTTAGGAAATCATCGACCATTTGATGTGTTTTTTTAGGCTCGATGTTTGCGATAACCGAAATCACTCCTTTACCGCCTACTGACAGTAACGGGACAACAATCTCATCGGCACCCGACAAAAGGGTGAATTTATTGTCGACAAGCGTCATTATCTTAGTTATCTGTTTTAAGCTTCCCGAAGCTTCTTTTATACCAATGACATTCTTACAATCTTTATATACACGCGCAACTGTAGCCGGCTCAATATTAGAACCGGTACGCGAAGGTACATTATAAATAATAATTGGTATCTTCTTTGCCTGCGAGGATATCTTTTTAAAATGCTGATAAAGCCCTTCCTGGGTCGGTTTATTATAATAAGGAGTAATAACCAAAGCTGCATCTGCTCGCCTATCTTCGGCATATTTTGTTAAGTCCAGAGCTTCTTCGGTTGAATTAGACCCTGCACCGGCAATTATAGGGATGCGATTACGAGCCTCATCTACAGCAATACTGACAACTTCCTTATGTTCAGAATGTGAAAGAGTGGCACTCTCACCGGTAGTCCCACAGACTAATATACCGTCGGTCTTGTTCTTTATATGCCAGTTAACCAAAAACCTCAGCTTTTCCTCATTAACCTTCCCGTTTTTCTTAAACGGTGTTACTAAAGCAACTATACTTCCACTTAACATAGATCGCACCTCCTATTAGAATTACCTCTGCAATGAATTAAAAGCGTCTTTATTTAAAGAGATCAACACATTGTAGATCCTATTATTCGCAGACCAATCCATCTCTTTCCTAAAATACTTCAAAGCTACCACATCTCTCAGCCTTAGCAGTTCCCGTAAAAGGCTCCCCCTTACAGTCTCTATAGTTAAATCTAAAAGTTCCAATGCCCTTTCATAACAATCTATAACCTCACTTTTTCTCTGCCGTTCTAAAGAACGGCCGGCTCTGATGAATTCTGTGCCGATCATAAGTATCCTTTGAGGAACCGGGAACCCCGACCATTTATCTATATTTAAATCTTTGTGATGTTTCAAAATCATAACTTGATGAACCTGTCCACCACAGATTTAATCCGCTCCTTAAGCGTTGGGTTCTCAATTTCCATAGATAAATTATTCTGAGCAGGCCGGATGTTAATCAACGCCACATACTCAATAGATTCTTCTTGTCTGGAAGGATATATATTTATTCCCCATAAATCTTCTTGAGAGGAACCTTGTTCTAAGAGTAGTTTCTCCAGATCAGCATGCAGTTCAGCGTCGATTGCCATAATTTCCTTCTTAATATCAACAACAGCCTTAGTTAAAGTCTTGAAATAATTCATATATTTTCCGGTGATATCCTCTCTGCCTATTTTATTCTCTAATATATCCATAATTTATATACTGATATCTCCCTCATAAATTATATAAGCTTTGCCTTCTAACCAGGTATTACTTACTTTTTTGCCCCTTTGTTCAAAATAGACTTTAAGCACGTCTCCGCCCTTAGTCTTCACCTTCATCATCTTTCTGCTATTTTCTGGCTTTCCCTCGACTTCGCTCGGGACTTTTTCCGATTGCTGTCTTCTGGCCTCTAAACTCTGACTTCTAACTTCTGAAACAACAGCACTCGCTACAACTCCCGTACCGCAAGCAAGAGTCTCTCTTTCTACACCCCTTTCATAAGTACGTATATTTATTGTTTTGTCATCTTTAAATTCTACAAAATCTACATTAGCCCCGGCAGGTTTGAACTTTTTATGCTGACGTACTTGCCTGCCGATAGCCTCAACATCAATCTTATCCAACCCTTCAACGAAAATAACCGTATGTGGCACACCGGTGTTTATATAATCAACCTCTATCTTCCTTCCGGATATAACCAAAGGTATTCCAAGTCTTATCGTTGCAGGATCGGATAGTTTTACCTTTACATTGCCAGATTTTGATACTTCGGCTTCAATAACCCCTGCTTTAGTATCAAATTTCATAATCTTACGCTTTGCGCTATGCTCTATGCTCTTTGCCCAATAAAGGGCAGCACACCTTGCACCATTACCGCACATTTCAGCTTCCGAACCGTCAGGATTAAAAATCCGCATCTTAAAATCGGCTTTCTTCGACTTCTCAATAATCAGCAAACCATCAGCGCCAACCCCATACTTTCTCTCACACCACATCTTAGCCAGCTTTTTACAAGCTGGTCTGTAGTCTGAGGTCTTAAGTCTAAGGTCTAACAATACAAAATCATTCCCCGAAGCTTGAAGTTTATAAAAATTCAATCCAGCCATAAATTATATAACTACCTCTTTACTAACCAGGTCCCGGTAAGTCTGGCGTTTAGATATTAAATAAGACTTATTGGTTTTAACTAAGACTTCTGCGGGTTTACAGCGGGAATTATAATTAGAAGCCATACTGTAACCATAAGCGCCTGTATCTAAAACCGCTACAAAATCACCTTGCCTTATATTTAACTTTATATCTTTGCCTAAGAAATCACCACTCTCACAAACCGGGCCTACGACATCTGCCCTTTTTCCGCTATGCGCTATGCGCCCTGCCTGCCGGCAGGCAAGGTTTGCGCTTTGCTTTACCGAAACTATACGGTGAGAAGCACCATAAAGAGCAGGGCGGATAAAATCATTCATAGCCGCATCTACGACT
>CAZBZJ010000122.1:0-4339 GCA_964496355.1 uncultured Planctomycetia bacterium
CTTTAAAAGTTATTAAAGAAGAAGATAAACTCATATTTAAGAGAATTGCTATTATAAATATATAGGCGCCGGGCCTTAATGTTGCTTTAAAGGCTGTAAGATGAAAGATAGGCGCTATATAACCTGAATTTGCTTGATTTTAGGAGTTAATAAGTTATAATGGTTAATCGTTTAAGTATTGGAGGGTATAGTATATATGGATATAAAGAAGAAACCGTCGCCTAAAAACGACAAAAATAAGAATGGGAAGAATAAAAATAATAAGTATCAGTCGTGGCGCCAGATTTTTATCTGGATACTGGTGTTTATAGTTGTGGTACAGCTAGTTAGTATATTTTCTCAGGGTATGGGTAGCAAAGAAACCCTTTCCTACGGCGAATTTTATAAGATATTGAAACAGAATAAAGAAAATCCGGCTATTTATTCTGTGAAAATGGTCGAAAATAAGATTGAAGGGCAATTTTATCCGCCAGACTCGGATAAGATGTTTGAAGTCTATGTCCCTGAAGAAGATGAAGAACTAATAAGATTACTTAAAGATAATGTCGAAGAGTTCAAAGTTGAGCCGGCACAAACTTTTTGGACAAGCCTGCTTTATTCATTTGCTCCCATAATACTTTTTATAGTCTTTCTGTGGTATTTTGCTTATAAAAGTTCTAAACAAGTCGGCGGCAGCGGCGGATTATGGTCTTTTGGTAAGATGCGGGGTAAACTTATCGAAAGAAAGAAAACACAGATTAGTTTCGATGACGTTGCCGGTGTAGAAGAAGCTAAAGAAGAATTACGCGAAGTCATAATGTTTCTTAAAGACCCTACCCAGTTTAAGACTTTGGGCGGCAAGATTCCTAAAGGGGTTTTGTTGGTAGGCCCGCCTGGATGCGGTAAGACATTGATTGCTAAAGCTGTTTCCGGAGAAGCTGACGTACCCTTTTTTAGTATAAGCGGGTCTGATTTTGTAGAGATGTTTGTAGGAGTAGGGGCTTCCCGGGTACGTGACCTTTTCGAACAGGCTAAGAAGACATCTAAGATATCGGCTAAAGGGTGCATTATTTTTATTGACGAAATAGATGCTGTTGGCCGGCAGAGGTTTGCGGGTATTGGCGGCGGACATGACGAACGCGAACAGACTTTAAATCAGCTTCTTGTAGGAATGGACGGGTTTGATCCTAACGAAGGAATTATTGTTATGGCTGCAACTAACCGTCCTGACGTTCTAGATCCGGCTCTCTTAAGGCCGGGCAGGTTTGATAGACATATTATAATTGATAAACCGGATATTAAAGGCAGAGAAGAGATTCTAAAGGTCCACTCTAAAAATATAAAACTAGACGATGGTGTGAACTTTAATTCTATAGCCAGGCAGACACCGGGTTTCTCGGGTGCTGATTTAGCTAATTTATGTAATGAAGCCGCCCTGTTAGCTGCCCGGCGAAAGAAAAAAACCGTTGGAAGAGAAGAAATGGAGGAATCAATCGAACGGGTAATGGCCGGGCCTCAACGAAAAAGCCGGATAATATCCAAGAAAGAGAAGAATATAGTTTCCGTACACGAATCAGGGCATGCACTTTTATCTTTTTACCTTCCCGCGGCCGATCCTTTACATAAAGTTTCGATTATTCCGCGGGGAGTCGGTGCATTAGGGTATACGATGCAGTTGCCTTTACAGGATAGGTATATTGTTACTAAAAAAGAGATATTTTCTAAAATCTGTGGATTGTTAGGCGGCAGGATTGCCGAGGAACTGGTTTTGGGCGAGATATCCACAGGTGCTCATAATGATTTAGAGGTTGCTACAAAACTTGCCAGAAAAATGGTCAAAGAATTCGGGATGAGCCCTAAGTTGGGGCATGTAACTCTGGGTGAGAGAGAAGGGCCGGTATTTCTAGGTAGAGATCTGGTAGACCATAAAAATTATAGTGAAGATACGGCTAAATTAATCGATGAAGAGATTAAATATATATTAGACCAAGCTTATAAAAAGTCAGAGAAGATAATCAAGGATAATCTCGATCAGCTAAAACGATTATCGGAAGAATTATTAGAAAAAGAGAACCTTGATGTAAATGAAGTCAAACGTATTTTAGGCATCGAAGACGAAAAAAGTAAGGCCGAAGATTCTCTTGCGTCCGGGCCTCAGAAACCGTCTCAAGAAGATAATATAAAAGATAAAAATACGGATAAAAATGCAGGCACGCCTTCTTAACCGACCTTTTTGCGAAGACATAAATAAGTTAATGCACGATATCGGCGTAGATAAATCCGGTATAAAGATTATGTCTCCAAAAGGCAGATACCGCCTTATTTATCTTGAAAAGATACCTTCATTTTCTGCTAATATTTTGAAACAAGAGTCTCTTTCTGCAGGTGCTGATGTAGCGTTGCCCAAAGAGGCGTTGATAAAGAAAAAACTTATAGATTGTATATTGATAGCTTCTGATGCGCAGATTGGGCGGATAACAAAAAAACTGAAGAACCAGCCTTACTCGTTAAACCGTATAGGCAGTTTAATAACCGGTACAATAAAAAAGTTTGAAAAATCCCGGTTTTCTATTGTTACGGTTTCACATAAAATAAATATAAACCGCCCTTTGATTATGGGGGTATTAAATCTTACTCCCGATTCGTTTAGCGGTGATGGCATATTAAAAGAGATAATTTCTCGTGACAGAAAAAAGAGCTTAATCGCAGAGCGTATAGAAAAGATAGTTGAAGAAGGTGCTGATATAATTGATATTGGCGGTGAGTCAACCCGGCCTGGAGCAAAAACGGTAAGCGTTGAAGAAGAATTACACCGGGTTATGCCGGCTTTAGAGATAATCAAGAAAAATTTTCCTCAGGTTCCGGTTTCGATCGATACTTATAAACCGCAGGTAGCCAATGCAGCTATATCCAACGGCGCATGTATTGTTAATGATATTACCGGCTTGAAAAACCGGCAAATGGCTGAGTTAGTCAGCAAGAAAAAAGCAGGAATTGTAATAATGCATATGAAAGGTACTCCCCGGACTATGCAGCGGAGTCCTGCTTATAGTGATGTTATCAAAGAGGTCTACGATTTTTTGAGTAATCGGGTTAGTAAAGCTTTAAATTTTGGGATTCCAAGAAACAGAGTTATAATAGACGTGGGTATAGGTTTTGGTAAAAGGGCCGAAGATAACCTGAAACTCATTAAATATCTTTATCAATTTAGATCCTTAGGCGTACCTATATTGATAGGTACATCGCGAAAATCGTTTATCGGCAAAGTCTTAAAAGAAAAAGACCCGCAAAAACGGTTGTCCGGTACGGTAGCAAGTTTGGTAGCTAGTATAATAAACGGAGCTAAGATTATAAGAGTGCATGATGTTAAAGCTGCTAAACAGGCAGTTAATTTAACGAAAGCAATATTTTCATGATAGAAGATCTATTTTCTCAATTTCAGGTTAATTGGAAATTGTTTTTAGAAGTAGGTATCCTATGGTTCGTTTTTTACAGGATACTGCTTTTTCTTAAGGATACTAAAGCCGTATACGTAATCAGGGGTATCTTTGTTCTGGTTGTAGCATTTTTTCTTTTTCAGAAGCTTGGTTTGGATACGCTTAATTGGATTCTTACTAAAATATTTGCTATATCTATTATTGGTTTAATGATAATATTTCAGCCGGAACTAAGGCAGGGGCTTACTAAATTAGGCCAGCAGCCGCTTCTTTATACCGGGTTCCGTGAAGAAGAGATAGAAAGCATTATAAAAGAAGTGGTTTCGGGAGTTAATTTATTAGCGAAGAAGAAAATCGGCGCGCTTATAGCTATACAGAGAGAAATCGGATTAAAGAATTATATCGAAAGCGGCGTAATCATGGACGCTCAGATTTCATCGGAACTTATACAAAGCATATTTGAACCCGGTGCTGCTTTGCATGACGGTGGAGTTATTATTACTATGGATAAGGTAGCGGCTGCCGGTTGTTTGTTTCCGCTTTCAGAGTCGCCGGATATAGATAAAAGTTTAGGTATGCGTCACAGAGCAGGAGTCGGGTTATCCGAAGAGACGGATTCTTTGGTTATAATTGTATCCGAAGAAACCGGTAGAATTTCTTTAGCTGTTAACGGCAAGGTTACTACTGGATTAAAGAAAGAAGATTTAATAACCATCCTAAAGGGTTTATTGAAAAAAAACAAGAGAAGGTAAATTTTCCGGATAAAATGATGAGGCCTCAAATTCTTTTCAATAATGTATGGTTAAAAATAATAGCTCTGGTTTTAGCTATTATAACCTGGCTTTATGTTAACGGAGAGATTTCTAAAATAATAAAACCCTGATAGACTACAGACTTTAGACTTTAGACCTTAGACCTTAGAC
>CAZBZJ010000123.1:0-4305 GCA_964496355.1 uncultured Planctomycetia bacterium
GAATTAAAAACAAAATCAACATGGTAAAACAAAAATAACAGAGTTTAGTTTTGGTGTCAAGTAATTTTTTCTAATTTTGGCTTTGTGAAAAAAAATATTTAAGCCGTCTATGTTAAGAAGTATTCTTCTCGGTGAATTCCCGCAGCCAGTCGTTATCTTTTCCGGTTCCCCAGTATAAGGTTGTGTGCGGGAATGGAATCTCTATTCCCAGCTCATCGAACCGGTTTTTCAACCTTCTGCGAAATTCCCGCATAACTTCCCACTGTTTAATAGGAAGGGTTTTTATCCGGAATTTTATAACTACTGCAGAGTTTGCGAATTCGTCGATACCGAACATTTCCAGTTCGGCTAAGATTAGCCGGCCGTAATAAGGGTCTTTTCTCATTTCCTGTCCCAGCTCTTTTATAACCCGGATTACTTGGTCGACATTTTCTTTATAGGCAACTCCTATATCCATTAGAGCCTGTGAATAGCCTTTTGTATAGTTAACTACGATTTTGATTTCACCGTTAGGGACTATTATGACCCGGCCGGCTAAATCCCGTAAAGTGGTAATGCGCAGGTTTATATCTTCTACCAGCCCGCCGAATTCACCTATCTTGACTACGTCGTTTATACGGTATTGGTCTTCTATGAGGATAAATAACCCGTTGATAAGGTCGCGGATTAGATATTGTCCGCCAAAGCCAAAAGCTAACCCGACAATCCCGGCACCGGCAAGCAGAGGCGCTATGCTGAAACCGAAATTCTCTAAGACCAGGTATATCACAAGACCAATAATAATTACCGTACCTATCCAGTTGATTAATTTCGTGAGGGTTTTCATTCGTAGTGTCAGCTCGTCTTCGCGAATCGAAGTTTTTCTGTTTAGAAACTTTTCGATTGCCCTGAGAGATAACCTTAGAATAAAAAATAAAAGCAAGCCAATTATCACTATGGGGATAGACCGTTTTAGGTTTTCCAGGAATCCTCTTTTATTTGCTCTTTCGAGAGTGATATCTTTTAGTTGTTGTTGGAGAGAGTTTATCTGTTTTTGTTGTTCGGAAAGGTTTCCTTTTACGGTTTCTTCTTTTTCTTCCAGAACCTTGATTTTTTCTTTATTAATCCGGGCTTCTTTTTCCAGTTTTTCTGCTTCTTTGATTAATTCGGCGGCTTCAGTTTTTAGAGCGGTGTCTTTTTTGATTTCCGCTTCCTTTTTCAGGAATTCTGCTTCTTTTTTAGCAGTAGCGGCTTCTTGTTCTATCAGTTTCGTTTTTTCTTCTATTTCTTTCTTTTTTTGCTGTGTTTTTTCCACTTCTGCGGTTACAGCTTCGGCTTCTTTCTTTTTTTCTTCTATAGTTTCTTTTGTCTGCTTTTCTTTTTCTTCAAGCTTTTCGGCTTCTTCTTTAGCTTGATTTTCTGTGTTTTCGGAAAGGTCAGATGTAACGTTTTTCTCTTTGGGTTGAAAATTCTGGGTCGGCTGGCAGATCAGGCGGTTCGGCGAAAATACAAAACCTGCGGTGATGGCTAAGGCTATAAATAAAATTTTAGTTCTATTTTTCATTTTAATGTTTAAGTTTAGCCGTGTTTTTTGCGTATAAAATTATACTTCATATATATACTTATACAAGTGTTTAATCGAGGCGAATACCTTTTCCCACCTACGCGGTGGGAAAAGCGAAAAGCAGCAATAGGCGGAAGCTTTACGAAAGGCCGATTTGTGGTAGAATAAATGGCTGCTCGTTTTATAGAAAGAACAGCAGTTTTCGAAGGATGAGGGGCGAAAGGACGAAATTCATCCTATGGCCTACATCCCGTATCTTACAGAAGAAGCTGCAACTTCTACGGAGAGGTGGCTGAGTTTGGTTTAAAGCGCCGGTCTCGAAAATCGGTAGAGCCGTAAGGCTCTCGGGAGTTCAAATCTCCCCCTCTCCGTTTGCTATTGATAAAAAAAACCGGAATTACTCGGTTTAGAGTAACTCCGGCTTTTTTATCTATAGGCATATGTGTTATTTGGAGTATCTATTGCGTAAATTTTCCAGGTATTTCGCCGCTACATCTTTTCCGCCTAACCCAAAGGCCAAAGCCAGCGCCAGGCATATGCCACCAAATAATATGTTGAAGGTTGTAGTTACCAAAAGAGGCGCTATATTCAGCTGTTTTAATGATATCGTGACAGCGAAGATAACAATAGCCCACTTGCTTAAGCTGGCCATCATCTCTGGTTTAGGTAAGTTAGAATTACTGGCAGCTGTGCGCACTACGCCTGCTACAATATTAGCTAAGAATAGCCCTAAGACCAAAACGAATATAGCGGCAATAACATTGGGGATATAACTTAATAATCCGTCTAATAACTGTGATGCTACGGTTAATCCTAGGGCGTTGACTACCATAACCAATACCATGATCATAATTAGCCAGTACACTAGGCCGCTTAATAACTTAGTCGTAGTCGTTTTAATATTGCCCTTTTCTAACACACTGGATATGCCGGCTTTGTCAGCGAAGGTATCAAAGCGGATCAAGTTAAGGACTTTTAAAGCTGTTTTTTGGATGATTTTTGCTATAATCCATCCTATAATGAGTATGAGGAAAGTTCCTATCAGAGTGGGGATAAATTCGCCTATGCGTTGAAGCATCTCTTTGCTTGGTTCGATTACCAGGATTTTCCAATCCATATACTACCTCCTTTTTATAAATATAGGTTTATGTAATTGAAAAAAAATCTATATATTGACAGGTTATAATCGTCATGTATATTTTATTTGTTTTAGGTGTGATTGTAAAGGCTAAAAAACGGGATGAAATTAATCCCGCTATTTCTTCTTTTGCTTCTTTTTGTGTTTTTTTGCTTGTTTTTCTCTGTTAAGGTATCCGCGTAATTCTTCCGGAGCCGAGATGAAAACGTCGTGCCATTTATCGTATCTTTCACAGTAAGGCGGGTTATGTTGCCGGCATTTAGAGGGCCGTTTATCATAGATTGTACAGAGGTTGCTTTTTGAAAGGTACATACACCGGGTGTTAAATATTAGGTGCCAGCGTTTATTGTGTATATATACGCCTACATTTTCGTACTGGACTTGCCAGGCAAGTTCGTCAATTTCATCGTTTGTACGCGGTTTTGTTAAGGGTAAGACTAAGCTCTTACAACATTCTGCGTTGCATCCTTCACAGAGATTCTTAGTGCGCCTTATAGGATGTGCTTTCATAGTTTCTTGCAATTAAATCTATAGATTATTATTAAACAAACGCCAAATTTTATCAAATATAAAATAAATTTCAAGTTATTTTAGTTAATTCTTGTGGATTTGAATGATTTAAGGAATGTAGTTTAGTCTTTACCGAAAAGAAAAAGCCTGATCATAGTGCCTGCGACCAGCCCGATAGAGATAACAAATAACGAACCTAATAACGAAATAATTAACCACCAGTTTGAGTCCGGGCTATTTATCAGGTTATTATGGATATTATATCCGTATATTAAACAGATACATGAAAGTATTAATAAGACGGCTGCATTATATCCGTAGATCATTTTTTTATTCGAAGTTTTCTTAGGCGAGAGGTGTACAAATGACCATATTGCAAATAAGGCCATGGGTACCAGAGTAAGAAGTAATATTATCACGTTTATTCCTCGATTTCTACAGCTTCAATAAAACCAAGCTTATTTTATCCTATGAAGATAGCCATGTAAAGGTAAATCAGTATAAAAGGAAAAGGAACAACAGCGATTTTTTTTAAGCCTTTTTCATCCCCTTTTGCTGGTTATTAGCTGGTTTTATCTCTCAACCCTTTTAAAAATCCGTCAACCTCTTTAATCCTGTTAAGGCCGGCGTCACAGACTGTAATAAGGCTTTCCGGCGGCGGTCCGGGTTGAAAAGATGCTTTATATAGAAATTTAATAACAAAAGATGCGGTCTTTAAAATCCATTTAGGTGTCATTTGTAATGCTCCCAACGCCACAGAAACCGAATAAAGGTCATTTCTAACATGATGGTTGATCAGTTCCCATACCACTTGTGGCACCTTAAGCTTCTCAGCCTTTATCTGCTCATATATCTTGTTTTCGTTTACTAACGGGTTTGCCATATTTCCACCTTTCTATCAGAAATTCCCATTAAAAATACTATCTGTGTAATCTTTACTTAATTTTAGCAATCAAGTAGTTCTTGCTTAGAAATAACTAGAACTACTTTAGCATACTAATAAGATCATCAAACTGGCTGCCGTTTAACGGTTTTTCAAAATATGCCTCTACTCCCAGGCTTTTGACTTCTTCGCCCCGTTCGGTTTCATTTACGCAGGTAAGCATAATACACT
>CAZBZJ010000124.1:0-4293 GCA_964496355.1 uncultured Planctomycetia bacterium
GAAAAGATAAAGAAAGAAAAAGAGACTTCCGGATTTGACGTAGCAAAAGCTAAAGTCATAGATATGATAGAAGCCGGAATTATCGACCCTACTAAAGTTACCCGGACAGCTCTGGAAAATGCTTCGTCAATTGCATCTTTATTGATTACTACCGAATGTATAGTAGTCGATAAGCCCGAAAAAGAAGAAAAAGCACCGGCTGGCGGAGCAGGAATGCCGCCAGGAGGAATGGGCGGAGGCATGTACTAAGAAGAATAATGTAAGCGCAGCTTCTTAACAGAATCACTAAATAATAAAAAGCCCTCCATAAATATGGAGGGCTTTTTTTTATTGAAAAATCCCTATTTTGTGTTACATTATCTTTTTAACTTTATGATGAAAAGACTCAACTTATTTATATTCTCGCCCATAACTTTATTTATGGCAATTCTTTTCTGCTCTATCGATCCGGTGTCTGCTGAAGAGCCGGAAGGGCTGCTGGCTAAAATCAGCCAGTCTTTAGGTGGTTCATTTGATGTAAAACAAAAGCAAAGCCTGCCGTTTGAAGCAGGTGAGGAGTTCGTATATACGGTTTACTATAAGGGTATCAGTATAGGCGAGTCGTCTCTTACTTTTTGCGGTGAGCGTGAGATCAACGATACAAAAGCTTATTACATAACTTTTAATACCTATACTCTGTACTTAAATGATGAAGAAGAGCTATATGCGCAGAAAGAGACTTTTCTGCCTTTGAGAGTCGAGCGGACAATAAAAAAGACAGTCGGCTTTACTGAAAAGATTAAAGAGTCCTATAACCAGCCTGAGAATAGAGTTACGATTTATAAAAAAGGATTTTTAAGCAGTTCTGAACAGACTATCGATAAAGATTCTGATATTCATAATGCTATATTATTGAGTTATTATATCAGGTCCTTAAAAGAACTGGAAAAAATGCAAAGGTTTCCGGTAAACTTGCCTACCCGCAAGTTTACTATGGATTATAAGGGAAAAGAGACTATAAAGGTGAGGGGTAAAGAACACCAGGCGTTGCTTTTTGAAGGCGACCCTTACAGGTTAAAAATCTGGCTTAAAGATGATAAAATAAGGACTCCGCTAAAGATCGAATATCCTAAATTTTTTGGAGCCACATTAGTTCTAAAAACAGTAAATAAAGTCAAGAAGGATTATACAGGAGGTTAAGATGGCTGAATGGATTGGAAGGAATAAACGTGCCCGGCGTTGTTACGGGTTTGATGAAGTCGCTTTAGTACCGGGCAAGATCACTTTAAATCCCGAAGAAGTCGATGCTTCATGGGAATTTGCCGGGAAGAAATTCAAAGTTCCCATTATAGCCGCTGCTATGGACGGCGTTGTAGATGTAAATTTTGCTGTTGAAATGAACAGGCTCGGCGGGTTAGCTGTTCTTAATTTAGATGGTGTCCAGACCAGGTATAATAACCCCAAAGAGGTTTTAACGCGGATAGCCAAAGCAACCCCGCAAAAAGCCACTAATTTGATTCAGAAAGTTTATACGACTCCAATAAAAGAAAAGTTGATTTCCAAAAGAGTGAGTGAGATCAAAGCCAAGAAAGGATTTGCCTGTGTTAGCTGTATACCCCAGCATGCGGATAGATTTGCTTCAATAGCCGAGGAAGCCGGAGCCGATGCCTTTGTGGTGCAATCTACGGTAACTACCCGTAAGCACGTCGCTTCTCAATATAAACCTTTGGATTTAGCGAAATTTTGTAAAAAAAGTAAAATCCCCGTAATAATCGGAAATTGTGTAAGTTATGAAGTGACGCTTGAATTGTTAGAAACCGGATGTGCCGGCCTTCTGATAGGTGTAGGCCCTGGAGCTGCTTGTACAACCAGAGGTGTATTGGGTATAGGTGTGCCGCAGGTAACGGCGACTTTAGATGCGGCAAAAGCCCGGGATATGTTTTTTCATAAGACCGGCAAATATGTTCCTATTATTACCGACGGCGGGATGCGTGCCGGCGGAGAAGTCTGTAAAGCTTTTGCTTGCGGTGCAGACGCCGTAATGATAGGTTCAAGCCTTGCCCGGGCAAAGGAATCTCCCGGCCAGGGTTTTCATTGGGGTATGGCTACGGCGCATTATAATTTGCCGCGGGGAACCCGTATAAAGGTGGGTATTTCCGGTACTCTAGAACAGATATTGTTCGGCCCGGCTATAGTCGATGATGGTTCCCAGAATTTAATGGGGGCTTTAACTACTTCTATGGGTTGTTTAGGCGCCGGTACTCTTAAAGAGATGCATTTTGTTGAAATAATTATAGCACCTTCCATTCAGACCGAAGGTAAAATATTCCAAGCTGTGCAGAAAGTGGGAATGGGTAAGTAATTCGGAGTTATTGAGTTCTCTAGGATTAAGGATTAAGAGGTAAGTGGTAGGTGAAAGAAAAAATGAGATCTACCACATAATCCAGACCACATAATCCATACCACATAATCCTAAGATGCTTAGCAGTTCTAATTCGAATTACCTATGTGTTTCCCAAGCCTAGTGTATTTTTATGAGGCATTCCGATTTCGTCCATTTACATGTACATACTCAATATAGTTTATTAGACGGCCTTTGTCTTTTAAAGAGGCTGGTCAAGAAGGCTAAAGAGCATAAAGCGCCGGCTTTGGCGATGACCGATCACGGCAATATTTTTGGAGCGGTTGAATTCTATGAATTGTGTTCGGCATACGGGATTAAGCCGATTATAGGAGCTGAATGTTATGTTGCACCCGGTTCCAGGTTTGATAAGTCATCTTCAAAAAGAGGGGCTAATCACTATCATTTATTGCTTCTAGCTAAAAATGAAGAAGGATACCGGAATCTTGTACGATTGATAAGTCTGGGTTATTTGGAAGGTTTCTATTATAAACCCCGTATAGATACCGAGTTGCTTTCTAAATTCGGTAAAGGTTTAATCTGTTTGTCCGGATGTTTAAAAGGACAGATTGCGCAAAAAATCATAGAGGGCAAATATAATGAAGCTGTAAAGGTTGCCGATGAATATTCTCATATTTTCGGTAAGGGCGACTTTTATCTGGAATTGATGAATAACGGGCTGCCGGAACAGCATACGGTTAATTCCCAGATGTTGAAAATATCCCAGGACTTAGGCATACCGGTAGTAGCGACTAATGACGTTCATTATATTGACAGGCAAGAAGCTTATGCTCACGAAAATCTTCTCTGCATCCAGACCCAGTCTACATTATCTAATCCCGGCCGGATGAAGTTTAGCAGTGACGAATTCTATTTCCGCAGCCCTGAAGAGATGAAGGACCTGTTCAGGCATATCCCGCAGGCTGTAGAGAATACTATTGAGATAGCCGATAAATGTAATTTAACTTTTGATTTTTCAAAGTTCCATCTTCCTGACTTTCCCCTTCCGCCGAATGTAGACGGACATAAGTTCTTAACGGATTTGTGCCATAATAATATATCAAACCGGTATAATGAGATTACGCCCCGGATTAAACGGCGTTTAGAAACCGAATTAGAAATAATTAAACAGACAGGATTCTCCAGTTATTTTCTGATTGTGTGGGATTTAATTAAATATGCCAAAGAAAACAATATACCGGTAGGCCCGGGCAGAGGATCGGCGGCGGGAAGTTTGGTGAGTTATGTATTAGGTATAACGGACGTCGATCCTTTACAATATAATCTTATTTTCGAAAGGTTCCTTAATCCGCAGAGGTTGACTATGCCGGATATAGATATAGATTTTTGTTATGAGAAAAGGCCTTTAATTATGGAATATGTAGCCGGAAAATACGGACGGGAGAAAGTAGCACAGATTATAACCTTTGGTACTATGTTATCTAAAGCTGTAGTCAGGGATGTGGGCAGAGTAATGGATCTTAGTTATTCCGAAGTAGATAAAATAGCTAAACTTATTCCGCAGGAAGCCGGTATGACTCTTAAAAGAGCCTTAGTGGTAAATCCTCAATTGAAAACAATCTATGAAAAAGACGATAAAATTAAACGGTTAATTGATACTGCCTTTTACCTTGAAGGATTGTCCAGGCATGCTTCGGTTCATGCAGCCGGGGTAGTTATAAGTGATAAACCACTGATTGAATATGTGCCCTTATTTAAAACTTCCGACGGCCAGATAGTGACCGGGTTCGACATGAAGACTTTAGAAAAGATCGGCCTTTTGAAAATGGATTTTTTAGGATTAAAAACCCTGACCTTAATCGAAAGCGCTGTAAAGATTATCAGGCGTACCCGGAATAAGAATATCGATATAGATAATTTGCCGTTGAATGACCGTAAAACCTATGAGTTGA
>CAZBZJ010000125.1:0-4271 GCA_964496355.1 uncultured Planctomycetia bacterium
CCGGCGTTCTTTCCGGCTTTAATATCTAAATCCATATCACCGACTATCATAGCCTTATTTTTATCACAGCTAAATTCTTGCAATAGATTATTTAATGGGCAGGGCGAGGGCTTAAGACAGTCTTCATCATCGCCGCCGATTATTTTGTCGAAATAACTTACTATTCCCAGCTCCTCCATGGTAATACGGGCATTTTTCTCCCGCCGGTTAGTGATAACCACCATCTTTTTCTCTTTAAAATAATTAAGGGCATGGCGCACTCCGGGAAAGAGGACAGTCTGGTCTGTTGAATGTTTAGCGAAATAAGCGCTGAAGATATCGATTGCCTTATCCATGTATTCCTGGTTTTCTCTGCCTAGGGACTTACGCAATAAATCTCTTACCCCCATGCCAATATAGGAATATATTTCGTCGTAGGGCTTGTCCGCCAATCCCAGATTTTTCAATGTATGGTTTACCGAAGAAACTATATCTTTACTCGAATCGAAAAGTGTCCCGTCAACATCAAATATCAATAACTCTATATCAATCATAGTTTAATCTAAGTTTAATTTCTTTATTATTTCTTTCAATGAATTAGCCGAATGGCAGAATTGTTCCTGTTCGGTCTCCGAAAGCCGTAAACGCAATTGTTTTTTTATGCCCTGCTTATTTAAAATTGCCGGTGTACTTAAACAAACCTCTGATACTCCATAATATCCGGTAATCAAGCTGGATACAGGCAACACCGAATCCTCGTTACGTAAAATCGCTTCAGTAATCCTCACCAATGCCAGGCCTATCGCGTAATAAGTTGCCCCCTTGGATTCGATGATCTTATAAGCGGCGCTCTTAACCTCATCAAAGATTGACCCCAATACATTCCGGTAATCACATCCTCTGTTACAAATAGGACAATACTCTGACAGGCGCATACCGCCGATATTAGCCGAACTCCAAACGGGCAGTTCGGTGTCTCCATGTTCGCCTATTATATACGCATGCACATTCCGCGAATCTATATTACAATGCTGGCTGATTAAATATTTAAACCTTGAAGTATCAAGAGCCGTGCCCGAACCTAAAACCTGCTGTTCCGGCAAACCCGATAGTTTAAGCGTTACATATGTAAGAATATCTACCGGATTAGTAACTACCAAAATAATGGCCTCTTTATTATACTCGATGATTTGCTTGACAATATCTTTGAAGATGTCGGTATTCTGCTGAACAAGGTCTACTCGGGACTGGCCCGGTTTTTGTTTGGCTCCCGCCGTAATTACTATTAAGTCAGCATCTCTGCACCCTTCATACCCAGCCGAATATATTTTGGCCGGCCTGCCAAAACTTAAACCATGGTTTATATCCATACATTCGCCTTCGGCCTTCTTTGCGTTCTTATCGATAATGACTATCTCTCTGGCTAAGCCGGAAACCATAAGAGAGAAAGCGTAAGTACTTCCCACATTCCCTGCCCCAATAATAGCAACTTTAGGTTTTAATGATTCCATCTTTAGATCTCCCCGCTTATTAATTTCAATTTATGACAATTCTTCGGAATCTCTCAAAATTTCTTTTAACAACCCGGCCTCATCCGATACACTTGCCTTCCCACCGCGTAGGTGGGAAATTACGTTCCCACCGCGTAGGTGGGAAATTAGGTCAACATTTATTACAGACTGAAAATTTGCCGGCACCGGTAATAATTATTGCTATACAGGCTGCCAGAATAAGAAGCTGGTACTCGAAACCGTTTTGCATCATAAAAAAACCGTTCGGGCGGTGTACCTTGACTATAGCCACAATCATGGTTATTCCAATCAAGCCTGCACTTATCCTGGGAATTATGCCGAGAGCCAGAAATGCGCCGCCTGCAGTCTCAACTATCGATACTACCCACGCCCAAAAGAACGGATAGGTGAAACCGAAGTTTTCAAACATCTTAGCCGCACCTGCGATACCAGGGCCGCCAAACATACCGGCTAATTTCTGCAAACCGTGAGCGATAAATATGATACCTAATACAACCCTCAAAACCAGCAATGCCCAGCTAACTTTTTTGTCCATCTTATCCCCCTTTTTTTGCTAATGATTTATACATACGCCGGTTCCCAGCCTTCCAACCTCAAGCCTGCTTCGATTTAACAATCTCTTAACAGCTATAAAGTGAAAAGTCTAAGGTCTATGGTCTATAGTCTTATGTCTATCTATATGTCTCCTTCCAATCATCGGCCTTTAGTAAAACGTATCAATTTTGCATTTATTGCCACGATAATAGTACTAAACGACATTATAACAGCCCCTAAAGCCGGAGCAAGAACAATGCCATAATTGTAAAGGACACCGGCAGCTAAAGGTATTGCAATTACGTTATAGCCGGTTGCCCAGGCTAAATTTTGCATTGTCTTACGCCGGTTTATACGGGATAATTCAATTATCCCAGCGACATCAGCCGGGTTATTTTCTACTAACACTATATCAGCAGTTTCAACTGCTACATCAGTTCCCGCCCCTATAGCTATACCCACATCTGCCTGGGCTAAAGCCGGAGCATCGTTTACGCCATCGCCTACCATAGCTACTTTCTTACCCTGTCGCTGTAACTCTTTTATCTTTTCTGATTTCTTAACCGGTAAAACCCCGGCAAAAAAATCATCTACGCCCAGTTCCCGAGCTACTGCTTCGGCTGTTTTATGATTATCCCCGGTAATCATATATATCTTTATACCCACAGACTTTAATCGATTGATTGCTTCTTTGGAAACTTCGCGTATCATATCTGTTAACCCAATAAGCCCTAAAACTTCTTTTTCTGAACATACATATACCACAGTCTTACCTTGGGAAGCTAATTTATCGGCTTTTTCTTCAACCCGGCCTGATTCTATGTTCATATCATCCAAAATACTCTTATTGCCGACAATGACTTTATCACCCTTAACATTACCTTTAGCTCCTTTGCCAGGAATCGACTCAAAATTCTCTGCCTTAGCTAAGGCTATTTTTTTTTCTTTAGTCTTTTTTACGACCCCTTTTGCTATGGTATGTTCGGAATTTACTTCTATAGATGCCGCCCGGCTGAGTAAGTCATCATCGCTTAAATCAGAGAGGTTTACCAGGTCGGTTACACCAAACTCACCTTTAGTTAAAGTTCCTGTCTTATCAAAGACTATGGCCTGGATATTTACAGCATTTTCAAACTGGGTGCGGTTTCGGATTAGAAGCCCGTTTTTTGCTGATACGGCAGTAATAACTGCAATCACCAGAGGGATGGCCAACCCCAAAGCATGAGGACAGGTAATAACCATAACCGTTACCATTCGTTCTAGGGCAAAGACAAACTCTTTACCTAAAACAAGCCAGCTGACAAGAGTAATCAACCCTACGCTGATAGCAATAATTGTCAACCAGAAAGCTGCTTTATCGGCTAATCCTTGCGCCCGAGATTTACTCTGGCTGGCAGATTTAACTAACTCTATAACCTGAGACAGATATGATTCCTTGCCGGTCTTAGTCACTTCGACGGTTAGAGAACCTGAACCGTTAACCGCCCCGGCAATAACCTCATCGCCTTTCTTTTTGGTCACCGGTTTAGACTCACCGGTAATCGCCGATGCATTTATTTCTGATTCACCCTCTATAATCTTTCCGTCTACAGGAATCTTCTCGCCCGGCTTTACTAATACCTTGTTTTCTTTACTGAGGTCCGAGACTTTTACTTCTTCTACCTGTCCGCCTTCTTTAACCAAATGCGCTTGAGAAGGCATAAGTTTAACTAACTTTTCTAAAGCATGGGATGCGCTCATTACTGAACGCATTTCAATCCAGTGGCCTAAAAGCATAATATCGATCAAGGTGACTAATTCCCAGAAGAATACTTTCCCCTTTACCCCCAAAACTACTGCCGCACTATAGAAATAAGCAACTGATATAGCCAAGGCTATCAGGGTCATCATCCCCGGCTGTCCATTTGTTATCTCATCAGCCAGCCCTTTTAAGAACGGCCGGCCGCCGTAGAAAAATATCAGGGACGATATACCCAAAAGGATAAAATGCGAACCAGTAAACTTAAAAGAATAGCCTAAGAAACTCTGGATCATAGGTGAAAGGACCAATACCGGAACGGTTGCTATCAAAGAAAGCCAGAACTTTTTCTTAAAATCCTGCACCATATGAGCATGATGGGAATCGTGGTCATGATGCTTATGTCCGGAATCTTTTGATTTTTTGCCGCTCATAAACGAATCTTTACAAGATTGACTGCAAAAATAGTATGTTTTGCCTTCTTTTTC
>CAZBZJ010000126.1:0-4261 GCA_964496355.1 uncultured Planctomycetia bacterium
GGCCTTACTATTTTTTGTCGTCACTTCTTTTAGGCAATATGTTTGTTAATATTGCCTTTTCTTCTTTGATAACGGTTTTCTTAGTCAATATTACAGCCAAATATGGCGTGTTTTATTCTATATGTATTTCTTCTTTTATAATACTTATTTTCGGCGAAATTCTGCCTAAAGGATTAGCTATTTATGCTGCCGAAAGTTTTGCTTTATTTTCTTCATATGTGTTAAGAGTCTTTTCCCGGATTACATATCCTTTATCATTTCTTATTATATTTATTTCAGGGAATTTCTTTAAACTGATTTTCAGGAGAGAGATGAAAGAAGAGGATACTTTGACAGAAGAGGAATTGAAAGAGGCATTAGAAGTAGGAAGGACGCAGGGTTTCATAGACGAAGAAGAACAGGATATGATACATTCTATACTGGACTTTTCAGAAGTTGAAGCTTCCCAGATTATAACTCCCCGTGTAGATGTTAAGGCCGTAGATATAGAGGCTAAAGCCTCTGATATAGGTAAGCAGCTTAAAAGTATCCGGCATTCTTATGTGCCGGTATATAAAGATACCATCGATAATATAGTCGGGGTTTTAAGGACTAAAGATTATTTCCTAAAAAAGGAGAGCGCGATAAGAGAACTACTTCGTACTCCGTTTTTCATCCCCGAAAGTAAGAATATATCGGATTTATTAAAAGAACTTATCAGCCGTAAAGAAAAGATGGCTTTGGTTATGGATGAATACGGCGGGTTTTCGGGAGTAGCTACCCTGGAAGATGTCCAGGAGGAGATATTCGGAGAGATATATGATGAATATGAAGTCCCTTTAAAACCTATAGAGAAATTATCCGACCGGGAGTTCTTAGTAACGCCGCGTATTTCGGTTAAAGATTTTAATTATGAGCTAGATTTGAATATTCCCGAAGAAGAGGATACTTTAGGTGGATTTGTATTAAGTTGTTTTGAAAGGTTTCCCGACGAAGGCGAAGAAATATCTTATAATAATATTAAGTTTATTGTTGAAAAAGCTACCCGCAAAAAGATAGCCCTTTTAAAAGTTAAGGTCAAGAGATGATTACAATACTCACATATATATCTTTTACCGGCATAATATTGTTTATAATCCTTTCCGGGTTTTTCTCGGGATTAGAGACCGCTTTTATGTCTACAGAACACCTGAAGATAAAAAGGCTAAAGAAGACAAAACCAAAACTCTATAATTATCTAAACAGTTTATTCCTTAATCCTGAACATTTTGTGGCTACCATTTTAGTCGGTAACAACATCTGCCTGGTGATAATTTCCAGTCTTGCGACTTGGCTGTTTTTGCAGGCTGATTTCGATAATGTTTCGTTCTGGGTATCAGTTATAGTTACGCCGGTTATAATCCTGTTTGCGGAGATGATTCCGAAAAGTATTGGGCGCACATTTCAATCCGGGTTTTTAGTTTATTTTTCGGGGATGTTTAGGATGTTGGAATTTATATTAAAACCGCTTGTCCTATTTATGGAGTTTGTCCCTTTCCGGATAATAAGAATATTTAATAGGAAGAAAAGAGTTAATTTAAGTAAAGACGATATAAAGATACTTACCGAAGTCCTTCACAGTACCGGCGAGATTAAACGGTTAGAAAAAGAGGCTATCGAGGATGTTTTAGGGTTTTCTAAGGATAAAGTAAAAGATGTTTATGTGCCTTTAAAAAAAGTTATAGGTATTGATTATGTTGATAACCTAGACGATATTTTGCGGCTGGCAAAAAAACATGGCTTTACCCGGTATCCGGTATTTAAAAATCGCAAAGTTATAGGATACATAAACCTTTTCGATTTATTCTATGCCGATTTTTCCTCCTGGCATGATTTAATAAGGCCTATACTTAAGGTTGGGATTAACCAGCGTCTTGACGATATTTTTGTAGTTCTCCGTACCCGCAAGGAAAACATAGCCCTGGCCCTTAAAGGCGGCAAACCATACGGCATAATTACCATGCAGGACTTAATGCGCGAAATCATCACTTCTTTAGCTAAGAAATAATACTACGGTGACCGCGTAGGTCACTTTGGGTGATTAGGGGTTAAAAAGGGTTTGTTGGACTTCTTTTAAATCCAGGCAGACTATACCTAACTTTTGAGCCCACTTTATCAAGCCTTGATCTGCTGTTAATAGTGAGGAGTCTATTTCTTTGGCTAGGATTAATAAGTCTATATCCTGTTTACTGTCAACTATGCCTTCACGTAAAGCCACCCGGTATTCTTCGCGGATGCTTTTTATTAACTCTTTTTCAGGCTTTTTTCCGCTTATTCCGTAACGTGTGTATTTTTCGCCGATTCTTAGACCTTTATTAATACGGATACGGATTTCTTCGATTATCTCGTATAAAAAAAGTGAAGGGATAAAAATTTCGTATTTTTTTGGGGGTTTCTTTATTATATATGAAGTTATATCCGGAGATATCGCTTTATTATCTAAGAAATAAAGGGTCTCATTCAATACCGACGGTGGCATATAAACCTTTATATTCTTTGATTTAGATCTCTCTACGAAAGTGCAAAATGCCTGGGTAGGAGTTTCTCCGAATAGAGCAAAAGCGTCCGGATTTATAAAAACGCTTGTGTCAGCTGCGATTTGTGACGAATTTTGCATACAGAGATTGTATGATAAATTTTTTGTATTTACAACAAAATTATTGACTTTCTTACGAAATTATGTTAAAAAAGCAAGTCATGAATACCAAAACCTATATTCCTAAAAAAGGACAAATTCAGAGAAAATGGTATATTGTCGATGCCAAAGATAAGATTTTGGGCAGATTGGCTACCAGAATCGCCTTGATTTTGCAGGGTAAAAATAAGCCAGGATATACCCCGTTTCTTCTAACCGGAGATTATGTAGTAGTTATAAATGCTGAGCAGATTAAAGTTACCGGCAATAAAATGATAAAAAAAATCTATGATAAATATTCGGGGTTTCCGGGCGGAAGAAAAGAAATATCTTTGCAGAGATTAATGGAAAAAAATCCTGCGAAAGTTATTGAGCTGGCAGTTAAAGGGATGCTGCCGAAAAATAATCTGGCTAAACAGATGCTTAAATCTTTAAAGGTCTATCCGGGTGAAGGACATCCTCATGTTGCACAGAATCCCGAAAAAATAGAGTTATGAGTAAAGCTGAAATAATCGAATTAAAACAAGGTAAAAAAGTAATGGCGACCGGAAGAAGGAAAGAAGCCATAGCCAGGGTGCATTTGATGTTAAATGGAAAAGGAAAATTTCTGGTTAATGGTAAAGAATGGAATGAGTATTTTACCACGCCTTTTCTTAAGAACCTGGTATTAGAACCCTTACATAAAGCTAACCTGCGGGAAAGTGTAGATGTAAAGGTTAGAGTAAACGGCGGCGGTATTACCGGACAAGCCGGTGCTATTAGATTAGGTATTTCCAGAGCCATTGTAGAGAATGATCCTGACCTCAAATCTCCTTTTAAAAAAGAAAAATTTCTCACCCGTGACCCGCGCTCTAAAGAACGCAAGAAATACGGCCAAAAAGGCGCCCGCCGGAAGTTTCAGTGGACTAAACGATAATTCTTCAGGCTTTAGACCTTAGACCTTAGACTTTTTAAGGGATAGGTTTATTTCATTTAGCTCTGTAGTCTATGGCCTATGGTCTGTAGTCTGATATAATAATGATTGACATTAATGCCTTATATATTATAGAATGTTTTCGAAGATGGAAGATAGATTTGTTATAGAAAACTGGATGACCAAAGATGTGTTAGCCTTTACAGGCGAGGAAGATATACTGTATGTGGCCAGGAAGATGGCGTCCAGGAATGTAGGAGCAGCTGTTATCATCGATAAAGATAATAAACCTAAAGGTATTTTTACTGAACGGGATGTTATGGTTAAGATAATTATGCAGAAGAAAGATTATGCAGCTACAAAGTTGAATGAGGTTATGACGCCTGACCCTATTGTTATAAATAATAAAGAAAACTGTACAGTTGCCGGTGATATTATTAGAGAGCACGGGATGCGGCATTTGCCGGTGGTAGATGATAACGACAAGCTTGTAGGGATTGTTTCGATAAAAGATTTAGCCGGATATTTTAAGAAAAAATAGATAACCTGTTATTATGAAAAAGCCACAGGATATCTTGATTACGGCGATTAAAGAAAAGATTACAGAGATAAAGGAAGGTTATGGAAAAGTTAAGTATTCCAACTTCGAAGCACAGTTCAACCTGGCGTTCGCCTACCTGAGCTGGGGGCGGTAC
>CAZBZJ010000127.1:0-4259 GCA_964496355.1 uncultured Planctomycetia bacterium
CCTCTTAAATCCTGATTTTTACGCAGAGTTACAAACGCACCCTGGACTTGTCTCAGTTTATCTGACTGGATATCGAATTCCGGCTTTCTGTCGGTATTGAGGTATTCTTTTAAGGTGTCCCGGGCAATATTCAATAAAGCCTGTTTATCTTCTTTTGTTAATTCCATACATTCCTCCTCCTGTCCAAAATTCTTATTGTGTATTGTTTCCTCTTTAAGGTCTGTGGTCTGTGGCCTATGGTCTTTAGCCTGAATAACAGCAGCACTCAAATACCCGACTACGCTGTCACGCCTGCCGGCAGTGTTTCCGGAATTAGCATATTTTAGTATTTTGATTTCTGGTTTATCGAGTTTTTTTGCGAGCAGCAAAGTTGTTGTAACCGGCATGAATCCGCAACAGAGTTGTTCTCCGGCTGTACTTTTTGTATGTAAAGTTTTTGCATCCAGGTTTTCTATCAGTTCTATCGTCTTTTTATCGATGTTTACAGCTTCGTTATAGGGATGAAAGTGAGAAAGGTCGGTGCTGGCAATGACAATTATATTGTCGTTTTTGTTAATGGTATCATAAAGTAGATTAGCTAAAAGTTCACAGTTATGATAGTCTTGATCTCCGAAAATAACCGGGACGATTTTAGCTTTTGGCAAAACTTTCTTTATAAAAGGGAGTTCTAACTCTATCGAGTTTTCGGTTGCGAAAGCTTCCGGGATAAATTTAATAGAAGGGTTTTTCTCGATTATGTCTTTTGCCAGGCGGGAATTAATTTCTATATTACCCAGCGGCGTTTCGAATTCCCCTTTTCTATATACCGAAATTCCGGAAAAATGTTTACGATGGGAAAACCCCAGGATTATAGCCGTATCTATATTACGGTTTTGCAGAAGTTTAAACCCGTATGCGGCGACTGGTCCGGAATACCTCAATCCTGCGTGTGGTACGATAACGGCTGTTATCTTACCTTCTATCTTTGGTACCGGGGCATTTTCGAGATATCCTTCCAGCTGGCTGGATAACACAGATTTGTTCTCTGAATACCACATACCCGCCAAATCCGCCTTTTTGGTTTGAGGTATAGCTGCTGGCATTATTAGCAATAAAATAACCAGTAATGGATATAAAGCTTTTAATCTCATCTTACATCCCACATCTTAGGGTGAACCAGAACAAGTACGGTTCACCCTAGCCCTGAACCGTGATTTTGCAACGCAAAATCTCTGGTTCACGGGCTACATCCCACTCCCTACGGAACGTGTTAATTACGCAGAACAATGGAGCTGAGCGGGTTCGAACCGCCGGCCTCCTCGTTGCGAACGAGGCGCTCTCCCGGCTGAGCTACAGCCCCTGATTATGCTGATTAGCGCAGATTATTATCTGATTACCGCAGATGATATTTCTCGAGATTTTTCTAAGTCAGCGCTAATCTGTTTTTAATCAGCGTTAATCTGCGTTTTACACGGTGCAGACCCGGTTCCTTCCTGTCTGTTTTGCCTTATAGAGCGATTTATCGGCCAAATCGATCAGCCTATTTTTACTTCGCGTATTATTTGGAAAAGCAGCGGCTCCTATACTGATTGTAAGCTTTATTTTTTCGTCATAGACTTCGAACTGATATTTTTCCACAGTCCGTCTTAACCTTTCGGCAACCGATTTAGCTTGTTCGATGTCGGTCTGCGGCAGAAATATTGAGAATTCTTCACCGCCGAATCTGCCCAAAAAATCGATTTCTCGCACATTTTCTTTTAATATGCCGGATATTTCTCTCAAGATTTCATCTCCGACTAAATGCCCGTGTTCATCATTATATTTTTTAAAATAATCGATATCTACCATAAGGAAAGATAACTCGAAACCGAATTTTCTGGACCGGTTAAATTCTTCTTCGTAGCGTTGAAGAAAATGCTGTTTGTTTGCGGTGCCTGTTAAAGTATCGGTAATAGATATTTTTTGTAACCGTTTATAGATTTTAGCCCGGTCGGTAAGCAGCTTGTATTGTGATATCAAGTACGGCAGTTGAGATTTGAGGTCGGGGTCTTTACATTGGATATTTAGGTAACTTTTTTTATCGTCGGTTTTTAAACAAAAGCATGAGTAGTCTTTTTCTTTCATTTTTGGTTCCGGCTGTTGGCCGGAAAAATAAGCGTCTGTGATATTGCGGATACGCAGTAATTCCTCAAGAAAGACCTTCGGTATCTTTTCTATATCGAGTAAATGCGCGACCTTGCGGTTAATTTCATAAAGCCTGAGAATGTTATGGTGCTTTTCCTCTTTCTCAGATATTTTCTGGATGAGAAGCGTAAAATCATCCCGAATATTGTGGAGCCGGGTTTGTTCGTCATTTAGCCGGCTTACAGCTTTCTGGTTTTGGTATTTAATATGCCGGGAATAGGTATATAGGGCTAATACCATTAATAGGATTATAATTAGCTGGCTGAACATACTCGATTCCTTCCGGATTTTTTCGCCTCATATAAAGCCTTATCGGCTTTTTCTATTAAATCTTGTTCAGTGATAGCATCAGCCGGAAAAGTCGCTACCCCTATTGAGATAGTAAAAGTTATCTTTTTTCGCCTGAACGAAGGATGGGTATTCTCGGTTGTCCGGCGAAGCTTTTGAGCTGTTTGATTTACTTCTTCTTTATTTTCGGAAACGGCTAAAATAATAAATTCTTCACCGCCGAATCTGCATATTATATTGCCTGCTGAGCCGGCTATTTGGTTTAATAATTTAGCCAACCTTTTTAAAATGAAATCTCCGACAATATGGCCGTACTTATCGTTTAGAAGCTTGAAATGATCGATATCCACCATTATTAAGGAAATTTTAGATTGGTTTAAAGACGCCCGTTTGATTTCTTCTTTTAACCTTGTAAGAAAATAACCTTTTCTATACAAGCCGGTCATACCGTCTTTAATTGCTAATTCCTGGACTTTGCGGAAAATTTTAGCCCGGTCGATAGTAACAGAAGCCAGGTCAGCAATTACAGACAGAATACGCAGGTCTTCAAAGTTAAAATTTTTCTTTTTTGACGATTCAATCCTTAATATTCCGATTATCTTATTGCGTGAAAACATCGGGCTTATAATTAGCGAAGTTATTTTGCGTGATTTTAAATCGGCTGTGTGTTCAGAATCGAAGCGGAAATCCTGGCTTATATCTTCTACGATAAGACCTTGATTGTGTTTTAGTACCCAATTATCCAGGATATCGCCTTCTTTGTTTTTAATTGATGGCATATGGAGTTTTCTATATGAACAGGTCAGCCTGAGTTTGCCCTGTTTTGTTGTATATAACAAAAAAGCATCGAAATCATTAAACCCTCCTTTAATTTCGGTGCTTAAGAATTGATAGATATCTTCCAGATTTTTCTGTTTTATTAGTTGTTCGGTAATTTTTTTAAAAAAGTTCAATCGGGTCAAGCCTTGAGGAAGGTAATTTAAGTAGCCTTGTTTGTTCTTTATCTCCGAAGATAGAGTGTTGATTTTTTTTTCGTATTCCTCGATTTCGATATCTACAGCTTTTGCTTTTCGATATTGGATTATATGCGTGGATAATAGGCAGATAAACAGGAAAAAAAGGGTTGAGGCGGTAACTTTGAGCGTTATTAACCCCAGGTATAGGCAGACAATCTCTGTGAAGATGAAGCCAGTTAAGACAAAAAAGAAATTTTTCTTGCTTTTACACAATGGTTTTCTCGGTATCTTTATCGAAAAAATGAATCCGGTTCATATCGAAAACCATTTCTATATATTCGCCGATTTGCGGTTTGTTATGCGCGTCTACAATGGCTATCAGGCTGTTGTTAGGAGTAGATAACATTAGGTTGCTTTCTGCTCCCATAGGTTCGACTACTTCGCACTTTACACGCACTGTATTCTCCGGTGAAGCGGCTGAAGCGAAGAGTTTATCATAGATGTTTTCCGGCCGGACTCCGAAAATAACGTCGTGGCCGATATAATCCTGCAGGCTGGGATACATTTGTTCCTGTACTTTAACCTGGAATTCACCTTCGTCAAAATACAACTTGTTGTTTTTTTTAATCAGTTTGCCGTCTAAGAAGTTCATCGGCGGCGACCCTATAAATCCGGCTACGAATTTATTAGCCGGCTTATCGTATATTTTTAAAGGTTTGTCAAACTGTTGTATCTTACCGTCTTTCATTACAGCTATACGGGTACCGAGCGTCATAGCCTCGATCTGGTCGTGGGTCACATAAACCATGGTAGCCTGTAATTTCATATGAAGTTTATGCAATTCGGTACGCA
>CAZBZJ010000128.1:0-4235 GCA_964496355.1 uncultured Planctomycetia bacterium
AGACCTAAAATGTCGCATTAGCTTTGATGTTAAGCGAATAATTCTTGACATTACTAGTTTGAGTTTAGGCTGTACAATAATATCTCTAAAGGTTAAAATAAAAAAGATTATGGATAAAAAGAAAATTTTGATAGCCGATGACGAAAAGGATTTATGTTATTTTGTGAAACGCCTTTTAGAACGGCGGGGATATGAAGTTATTATTGTCAGAGACCCGTTCGTAGTAGAAATGGTGTGCAGGAAAGAGAAGCCGGATCTTATACTTTTAGATATAGTTATGCCAGGCCGTAGGGGCGAAGAGATCCTCGATTCTCTGCGAAATAACCCCCAGATTCAAGATATCCCCGTGGTTATTATGACCGGATTAGGGGAGATGGTGTATTTTCGAAGAAAAGATAAATGGCGTTGGCTTCCTCAACGTAAAATCGTACGTAAGCGCGGCGAAGTGATAGAATTCAGGGATGAAGAAAAAGCGGCTAAGGTATACGGGGTACAAGACTACATAAAGAAGCCATTCTTAAAGGAAGATTTATATTCTGTGATAGAAAGGGTATTTCACAGGCAAAAGAAAAAGACAGGTTCAAAAGCAGGCGATGAATTTTTAGGGGTGTTAAAAATCGATTTTTACGGTTCGGACGGAGAAAATATAGTTACTGATTGTCATTTATCACGAATCTCTAATCCCAGCGTAGAGATTTTACATGTTGAAGCTAATATGTTACAGAGAGCCTTATCTAAAGGCACTTATATAATTCACGGTAAATCGAATAAAGGAAGCAGGTTTTCTAAAGAATATAAGGTTGTGCCAGGAAAGATAATAAGAGATAAGATTTATCTAGAATAATTTTAGAATAGGTTATTTTACTAAAGCGGCATTTTTTACTTTTTTACTTATTTCTTTGTTTATTAGTTTCTCTACAATTTTTAGAGCAAATTCCAAAGCTGTACCCGGACCTTGGCTGGTAATTATATTATTATCTGAAACTACGCTTTGGGTAGTGTGTTTTATGCCAGAGCTGAAACTTTTTTCCATCCCTGGGTAACAAGTAGCTCGTTTTTTTTCTAAAATCCCTGAAGGAGCCAGGACTACCGCGGGAGCTGCACAGATTGCAGCAACGAGTAGCCCCTTATCAAAGAAAGTTTTGATTAAAGATTTTACCAAGCCAGATGCTGCTAGTTTCTTTGCTCCTTCTGTCCCGCCCGGTAATATTAAAGCATCAAAGCCGCTAGCTGCTTCTGATAAAAGCATGTCGCTTTGTATTACTATCTTCCGGGATCCGGTAACTTTTTTTGTTGTTAATCCGGCAACGACCGTTTTGGTTCCTGCACGTCTTAGAATATCGATACAAGTTACTGCTTCGATCTCTTCGAATCCGTCTGCTAAGATAATTAATGCTTTTTTTGACATATTAGGGCTCCTTTCTGTGTTATATGGGTAACTTTTTCAAAGATAAATTTTTGGCTGTTTTTATTTTATGATATTTTTAACGAGTCTGCACGTAAAATTTTAAAAGAAGGTATCCGGCCGGAATATTCGTTTTATTTACACTTTACTTTTGTTGCTACTAAATGTTATTATGGTGTAACTTTAAAAAATAGATGTGCATATGAAGATAAAAAAAGGAGCTTTCACACAGGGCCATATAGGTGGTTTATTGGTAAAGATGACTATTCCGATGGTTTTCGGAATGCTCAGTATGATTGTTTATAACCTTGTAGACACCTATTTTGTAAGCATATTAGGCACAGAAGAGCTTGCGGCTTTAGGATTTACCATCTCGGTGGTATTGATTGTCGGTGGCTTGGCGTTAGGACTGGGAACCGGAGTTTCTGCTGTTATCTCGCGTGCAGCAGGGCGTAATGATTATATAAAGGTTAGAGAAATCACAACCGACAGTATGATTTTAGCGATAAGTATTTCTATAGTTTTGATTATATTAGGTTTTGTAACTATAAAACCTCTTTTTTATCTACTTGGTGCGCACGGTAAAGTTTATAGTCTTGTTGCGTCTTATATGCAGGTTTGGTATTTAGGATTAATATTTATAATGGTTCCTATGGTTGGTAACCATGCGATAAGGGCAATCGGCGATACTTTTATACCGGCGGTTATTATGGTTATCGGCGCTGTTGTAAATCTCATCCTTGATCCTTTGCTTATTTTCGGAATAGGCCCCTTTCCTTTTTTAGGGTTAAGAGGCGCGGCGATTGCCACTGTATTTGCCCGTTTTGTTACAGCAATAGCCGCGTTTCTTATATTGCGGTATAAGAAAAATATGGTTATTCTTAAGTTGCCTTCACTGAACCGATTGTTCAGTTCTTGGCGTAGTATCTTATATATTGCTTTGCCTACGGCTTTTACTAGGGTTATGCGGCCGGTCATGGTGGGTATTATAACTGCTTTATTGGCTTCATATGGGACTGAACCGGTCGCAGCTTTCGGTGTAGTCTTCCGGATAGAATTTTTTGCATTTTCTGTAATTATAGCTTTAGCTTCTGTGTTGGCTCCTTTTGTAGGCCAGAATTTGGGAGCTAAACAGATCGGACGTTTATCTAAAGGAATGCGGTATAGTAAAAAATTCTCGTTGTTTTGGGGGATTTTGTTATTCCTTGTATTTTATGTTTTCGCTCAATCTATCGCGTCTTTTTTTAGTAAAAATCAAGACGTCGCCAAATATATTACTTTTTACCTTCGAGTTGTTCCCATAGGTTATGGTTTGTATGGTGTATTACTTTTAGTTAATTCTGCTTTGAATGTTCTACATAGGCCGTTTCAGGCAGCTTTTTTGATGTTTATCCAAATGTTTGTTTTATGTATCCCTTTAGCTTTTTTGGGCTCAAATATATTTGGTGTTGGCGGTATATTCAGCGCAATTTTAATATCTTACATTTTGTCCGGGTTGATTGCTTTTATATACATGGACAGAAAATTAAAAGAAGAGGTTTGAGCTAATCTAGCAAGCAGTGTATAATAAATAAAAAATAATATTGAGTAAATTGATAAAAAATCCGGGATGAGATTATGAAAGAAGCAGTATTATACAAAAAACTGGAAGCAAACGAGGTTAGTTGTTTCTTGTGTTCGCATAGATGCAGCAATATTTCGCCTGGAAGCCGCGGATTGTGTGGTGTAAGGAAGAATATAGACGGGGTCCTTTATACCCTTGTTTACGGCAATGTAGTCGCGGGAAATGTAGATTGCATAGAGAAAAAACCCTTATATCATTTTTATCCGGGTTCTAAATCATTTTCAATAGCTACTGTGGGTTGTAATTTTAAATGCGATTTTTGCCAGAACTGGCGTATTTCTCAAGTGCCTGAAGAAGATATTGAGAATGTCGGGTATAATCTTTCGCCCGGCCGGATAGTAGAAAAAGCCAAATCAACCGGATGTAAAAGTATAGCTTATACTTATACTGAACCAACTATATTTTTTGAGTATGCATTTGATACCGCAAAATTAGCAGAGAAAAAAGGTTTAGCGAATGTATTTGTAACAAATGGATATATGACACCGGAAGCTATAAAAATGATCAATCCTTATTTAGATGCTGCCAATATCGATTTAAAGAGTTTCAGGGACGATTTTTATGTTAAGGTATGTAAAGGCCACTTAGAGCCGGTTTTAGAATCCATCAAACTTATGAAAAAATCGGGTATATGGGTAGAAGTCACTACTTTAGTCATCCCTGAAGAGAATGATTCCGAAGATGAGCTGAAAGATATAGCTCAGTTTATTGCGAGTGTTGGTAAAGATATCCCCTGGCATATAAGCAAGTTTCATCCTGATTATAAATATAACAATCATGGGGCAACACCTATGAAAACTTTGCGAAAAGCCGAAGAGATAGGGCGAAGAGCAGGATTGAAACATATATATATAGGTAATGCAGGAGAAGGTTTGGATACAAAATGTCATAATTGCCAGCATACGCTTATTAAAAGACAATATTTCTCTATAGAAGAAAATTTAATGAAAAGAAATAAATGCCCGTTCTGCAACGCAGAAATAGGCGGAGTTTTTGAATAAGAACGTTTTCTTAAGATGTTTCGATAGAGGTGTTATAAAAGGAATATATATGGTACAATTATACAATATCTCATCAGCCGGATGCTTTTTGTCGAGCCTATATTTTTTTAAAACCTTTATTCTAAATTTGTATAATTACGCGGATAGTCTTATTTAAAAGGAGAATACTTATGTATACCGTCTTTAATTATATGACAAAAGATAT